>DAOVVL010000032.1 GCA_030637205.1 Thalassospiraceae bacterium
GAACGGGGAAAAAGCCGACATGGTCGGCCTGGTTCCGGCCGATGCGGTGATGTCTGAGCGCCCGCAGGGTCGCGGCTACATTGTGCTGAAGCCCGAAACCGCCTTTCCGTGGCCCGGCGATCTGGGACAGATGGATGCTATTCCGGCCCATGAATTTCATTATTCAAAGCTGGAAAATATGGAAAAGGATCAGGCTTTCGCCTATGACGTTAAGCGTGGACAGTGCATAAACGGGCGCGACGGCTATATGGCCAATAATCTGATCGCCGGTTACGCCCACATGCGATCGACCGCACGCGCGCCGTGGGCACCGGCCTTCGCCCAATTCGTGCGCGATAAAAAGAACAAGGTTTAGGAAACCCCATGAGCGATATTATCTCCGCTAACGAACAACAGCCCAACGTTTCGATAGTCGGCGCCGGACCGGGTGATCCCGAACTGATGACGCTGAAAGCCGTACGTCTATTGCAAGCAGCCGACGTGGTGGTTTATGACCGGCTGGTATCGGACGAGATTATGAAAATGATCCCCGAAGGCACCACCCGGACCTTTGCCGGAAAAGCAGCGCGCAATCACCACATGGCGCAAGACGACATCAACCAGTTGCTGGTGGATCTGGCGCGCGAAGGCAAAAAGGTGGTGCGCCTCAAGGGCGGTGATCCGTTTATTTTCGGGCGCGGTAGCGAAGAAGCCGAAGTGCTGGCGCAAAACGGTGTCGATTTTGAAATTGTGCCGGGCATTACCGCATCTGCCGGGTGTGGGGCTTACGGCGGTATCCCGCTAACGCACCGGGGTTTGGCCACGGGTGTGCGGTTCGTGACCGGGCATTGCCGCAATGGTGAACATCTGGACCTGAATTGGCAAAGCCTTGCCGACCCCATGACCACGCTGGTGGTCTACATGGGGTTGATTAACATTGATAAGATTTCCGAAGAACTGATCAAGGCCGGGCTGGCGGCAGATACCCCGGCGGCCGCGATCGAACGCGGCACCACGGCCGATCAACGCACCATCCTGACCAATCTTGGCGAACTGCCATCGTGCATACGCCGCGCCGAACTGGTCGCCCCGTCGTTGCTGATTATCGGCCAGGTGGTTCAGCTGGCCCATACCATTGGCTGGCATATTCCGGCGCGCGACTGCCTGTTGGAAGACAGCGAACTTAACACAGAAAAGACCGATGGCTGACCCCGACAACCTTTCGAACTGCGCATTGCTTTTGGCGTCACACGGATCAGCCACGGCCGATCCGCAAGACCTTCCGAGCGAGCGTTTGGCCGAACGGGTCCGGAATTTAAATATTTTTGCCCGTGTTGAAACCGGGTTTCTGGAACAGCACCCGGAAGTTCGCAAGACACTTGATAATTTTGAACAAGATTGTGTGTTCGTCGTCCCGGTCATGGCGTGCGATGGCTACGTTGCCGGCACCAAGCTGCCCAAGCGTTTGGGGCTGACCGGCGCCATCACCGAACGCCTTGGCCCCAACGGTCGCCAGAAAGTCATTCTCACCGCGCCACTGGGAACTGACGAAGGCGTGGCGAAACTCATATTTAATCAGTTAAATCACGCCATTCAGGCCCACGGCCTGGATGCAAATTCCACCACGGCATTGATTGTCGGCCACGGATCGATGCGCAGCCCCGCATCGAAAGAACAAACCGAAACGTGGGTGCAAGACATCAAAACAATGGGTTTTGAGCCTGCGCTTGAAGCTGCATTTCTGGAAGAGCCGCCCAAAATTGACAATTGGCGGGAATTGGCTGAAGGCCGCGATGTGCTGGTGATCGCAGTGATGATATCAGATGGCCACCACGCCACCATTGATGTGCCCAAGGCGTTGGGGATTGAGCCGGACGACGCGTTTCAGCAGGCGCTGAGCCAAGGCATCGCCGGGCCTTTTGCGCGCGACAAACAGCGCGTGTTTGTGCTGCCACCCCTGGGGCTCGCCCCGGAACTTGCACAACGTGTGGTTTCGATTGTGGAAAAAAGCGCTACTTCTTGAACTGGCTGCGCCGCGCGGCGTCCATCTTTTGCTGGGTGCTTTTAAGCCCGGCGCTCACCTTTGCCGAACTGGCAGCACGTTGGCGGGCCTCGAAACGCGGGCTGATCCACATTTCCTTTGGCTCTACACCAGGCGTTGACTTGACCGGAATTTTCATGATCTTGACGCCATCGAATTTGGGGATGTTATCAAGTTCTTCGGCGCTGAGCAGCGCAGTTCCGAAGGCGCCACCCTCGAATTTGCTGTGTGGCGACCACTTTTCGTCCTTCAGGACCATTACGCCAAAGAAAAAATCTGCTTGGTTTTCGATTGCTCCGCTCATAACTTCCTGCTTTTCTTAATTAATTCAAAATGATGTGAGTTTGGGAATTCCCAGACAGCAAATATACAAAAACTCATGGCCCTGAGTCCAGCGACTTTGCCGCACTATTTATGCGTTTTTTTCGACTGAATACCCCTAGATGTCGCGCCCCAGCGCGCGGGCCAGCACCATGTACAGCTTGCCCATATCGGACGAGAGGAAGGTAGCTTCCAGTACGCCATCGTGATCGCGTTCGCGGGCCTTCTCGATCATGTCGTCGAATTCAGCCACATAGCGCCCAACGTAATCGCGGAAGTCGCCGTCTTCCTGATAGAAACTCTTGATCGCGGCGAGCGTGTTCTTTTCCTTGAAGCCCAGCATCTTGCGAACAAAAATGCCCTTCTCGCCTTTGTTAAAGCGCCGCCAGTCGTCTTCGCTGATGGGCACTTCGACGATGCGTGCCAGATCCACCGCAACGGACTGCAGTTTTTCGGAAATGAACGCTGCGCGCTGCATGAATTCTTCGACCTTGCTTTTGCTGAGTTTGGAATCGAGCGAGTCTGCCAATACCATTGCTTCGTTGGCGGCGGCGGCCATGGTTTTTGATCCCCGTTCGATGGAACCACCGACCTGCGCCAACTGGCTTGAGACCTTTTCCGAAACCTGCGTCAATTCGGCGACCCGGTCGCGCATGGTCTTGTCCCATGCAACCACCTTGGCCAGCGCGTTTTCGGAAATACTACCGACCTTGGTGCCCTGGCGTTCCAGCGCATCGCCCAACAAATTCACGCCCTGTTCGGCACGGCCGTACAAACGGTTCAGTTCGTTCAGCCTGCCGGTTACGGCGTCGTTGGCGTCGCTGAGGGTTGTGGTAAACTTTTCGGTATTGTCCACGGCTTTGCGTGAATGGCTCTGCACCAGACCAGAGAAACGGTTGATGCGTTCAATCGCTTTTTCAGCCATGCCATCAAGTTCTGCATTTTGCCGACCCAGCGTTTCGCCTACCTGACTGAGCCTAGAGAGCGCCTCTTCGGAAATCGAGATCGCTTCGTTGCTGTGGGTTTTAAGCGCATCTGCAATGCCTTCCATGCGCGTGGTGGCGTTTGCCGAAGCCGACGTAATATCGGTCAACTGCTGGCGCAGGTTTTCGCCGGCTGATCCCATATTGCGGATGGTGATATCCGACATATCATTGATGTCGCGCGTGCTGCGCTTGATCAGGTCGCTGACGCGTTCCACTTCACCGGCTGCGCGTTCGGTTGCGGTGCCGACTTCGTAGGTGTTGTGATGAAGCGCGCTGGTTACCAGCGTGATGAGCTTGGATGCCTTATCGACCGTCTGGCCAACCTCAAATGCACTCTCGTTCAGCTTTTCGCTGACTGTGCCTAACTTATCGACCGCATCATCAGACGCGACAGTCATGCCCGAAGCCTGCTTGTGCATATCATCGGAAAACGCCCGCATGTGGTCGGTGGCCTGGGTGTAGGTATTGGTCAGGTCTTCGGTGCGGCGGTTGAGCATTTCGCCCAAACCTTCCAGACGACCCCCGGCCTGGCTCAGGATGGTATCCAGATCGGTGACGTGGTGACGGAATGTTTCTGAAATACCTTCCAGCCGGCCTGCGGCCACGGATGTTGACTGCACCGCTGAAGTGGCGCGTTCATCCAGATTTGCGCTGACGCTATCGAGCTTCTGATTTGCCGCACTTACGGCTTCTTCAACCGTATAAGTAGCCATTTGGGTATTTTCGGCAACGCTGCGGCTGGCACTTTCTGAAACTTGTTCAACACTGCGCATAATGGTTTCAGCATTTTCTTCGACCTGACGGGTCACGTTTTCAGTACTTTGCAAAACCTGGCGTTCGGTAACGCGGAAGCTGTTGGCCATGTCGCGGATTTTTTGAACCCCGCTGTCGGCGGCATCCTGCAATTCATTGCTGCGCTCTTTCAGGTGTTCGCCGGTTTCGGCCAAGCGATCGGTGGCGCGCATACCCATATCATCAAGCTCGCCAGACTGGCCTTTCAGTTTTTCGCCCATGATGTCGATGCGTTCTGCCGCGCGTTCAGACGCATCCGTCAGATCGTCGGACTGGCGGTGCATGGCATCTGACACCAATGAAATCAAACGCGCCGCACGATCCGACGCCGCGCCCACTTCGCGTGAACGTTCCAACAGGGCCGCGGTGGCCTTGTCCACGCCTTCAACGGCAACCCCGGTGGCTTCGGTCACAATATCGGTATGTCGGTTGAGCGCGGACCCGGTCTGGTTCAGACGTTCAGATGCATCATCGGATGTGGACATCAGTTCGTTAAGGCTTTGGCGCATTTGCTCAGAAAGTGCGCGCAGGCGCAATTCAGCACGATCAGATGTTTCATCCAGCGTTTGCGCCTGACCTTCCATGTTTTCAGCCGCCGCAGTAATGAGCTTTCCGGTGCGCGCCGAAACAAAGATCATGTGTTCGGTGCGTTCCTGCAAACTGTCACCCGCCTTGATCAGGCTATCGCCCGCCTGCTGGGTCAGTTGATCCAGTGTCTGCGTGCGGTTCTGTACGTTTTCACCCAGTTCTGAAATTTTCAGCACCGCTTCATCGGACATGCCTTTCAGGTCCAGCAACTGGCCGCGGAAAGTTTCCGAAATGCGCGCGGTGCGATCAGACGAAATATTGACCTGCTCAAGGCCTTCGCTTAACGCACGGGTCGCAGCCGTGATGTTGCCGGTTCCGGTTTCAGAACTGATAACCAGTCGCTGCGTGCCATCTTCCATGGTGTTTGTAACGTTGCCGATGTCACTGACGGCGCGTTCAGAAGTACCGATCAGCAGGGTTGAGCTTTCGCTCAGGCGTTCGTTCATATTCTCGATCTGGTTGAGGCTTTCGACCGCGATCACGCCAAGACTTTCGGCCTGTTTGCGCATCAATTGGCCAACTTCGGTAATTCTGGTTTGTGAAGTTTCACTTGCAGCGCCCAATTCATTGCTGCGCGCCTCAAGAGCCTTGCCGACATCGTTGGCCTGATTGAGCGCCCGCGCCGAAATGGCGGTCAGGTCCATGGTTGTCTTGCGCAACAATTCGCGCACATCGCCCGCGTGTTCACCGGCATTATCAGCAGACTGCGCAAGGTTCTTGGCTTCGCGCTCAAACGCTTCGCCGGCGGCTTTCATACGCAGCGATACCAGATCGGATGCGGCCACCAGTTCCTGTGCATTTTCCGCCAGTTCGTCGGAAATTTCCTGAACCTTGCCTGACACATGGTTGGCGGTATCGTTCAGGGCATCGGCTTGGCGGGTCAGGCTGCCTTCTACATTGGCGGTGTGCGCAGATGCTTCGACGCCAATGCGTTCCAGGTCATCGGACTGGCGTTTCAGGGTTTCGCGCACCAGATCGGTCTGGGCGCGCAGACGGTCTGAACGATGGCTCATTTCAACGCCCGCGCCGGTCAGGATTTCCGCTGCGGTTTCGATGCGGCTGGCAGCATCTGATGATGCGGTGGTGATTTCGGCCAAACGCTGGCTCAACAGCTCGCCTACATCCTCGGCACGCTTGGCTGCACTTTCAGATATATCCGCCAGCTCTTCGGTGCGCTGGTGATAGGTTTCGGCAACTTCGCGGGCATGAAGCGCGCTGGTGTCGGCGACTTCGGACAGCTCTTCGGAGCGGCGTTTCAAGGTATCGCCCAGCTTTTCGGCGCGTGTTGAGGCCCGGTCTGTCGTGGTCACGACTTCGTAAGCACGTTTGTGCAACATATCGCCCACATCGCGCGCGCGGGTTTCGGCTTTTTCAGATACCACACGCAGTTGTTCGGTTTGGCGGCCCAGTGCTTCGGCTACGGCTTGAGTGCGCAGGTCTGCGTCTTCGGATACCTGGCTGAGTTCCAGTGTGCGTTTGCGTACCTGTTCGGTGACGGTTTCAGCGCGCTTGACCGCTTCGTCCGAAGCCTTGCTCAGGTCGCGGGCCTGACGGCTCAATGATTTACTAATATCCTGAAAGCGCGATTGGGCGCGATCTGACGGATAAGTCAGTTGGCGGATCTGCCAGCGCAGGTGTTCGGTTTCGGACCTGAGCGCATGGCCGCGTTCATAAAAAGCAACCACCACCCACACCAGTGCGGCGGGCGTGAGTACACCGGCGGCGAGCCCGCCCAGTTCGTGGGGCAGCAGCTCGAACAACAGCTCAAAGCCCATATAGGTTTCGATGTACCACGCAGCCGTGGCCAGCCAACTGAGGCTTAATCCCGCGCCCAGTATCGAGGCTAAGCGGTAGCGCAGGTAAAACGGTTTTTGCCATTCATCATATTCGGGATCAGACGGATGTTGGACCGGCGCCGCAGATGGATCAGGGGTGCCATCACCGAGCAGGCCGTCTTCCAGCGCGCTGTCTGTCGTTTTACTGGTTCCCGTTTCTTTTTTTACCATGATGGATTGCGCCCTGATGCACCGCCCGCGGGCACTATTATTGGTGCATGGCGAGGGGTCTGGTTTGATGATTTGAAGAGGATTCTACACCCGCTAGATATACGGCGTAAACAGGTTCCGGGCACTATATGTGGTGGTTTATGAGCGGGTTTGGCCCATAAAAATGCTGAAATGTGAACAACTTAAGCCCCATTGTGTGGATAAGGCCGTTTGGCTTGTGGATAAGCCGCAGCTCTGCGCACCATTTCAGAACATATGCTGGCCGCCGGTGACCCATATTTCGGTCCCCGTGACATAGTTGGAATCGTCCGAACACAGATAGTAAACCGTGGTCGCCACATCGCGCGGCGCGCCCATGCGTTCCAGCGGAATGCGCGGGATCAGGGCTTCGTATTCGGGCTGGATCATCGACGTTTCGATCTCGCCGGGAGCAACCGCGTTAACGCGCACATCCAGGGCCGCGAACTCGTTCGCCATTTCACGGGTCAGCGCGCTCAATGCCGCCTTTGATATGGAATAAGCAGACCCGGCAAACGGGTGAATAGCGTGGCCGGCAATAGACGTGATGTTGACGATGGCCCCATGGCCCTTATGCAGGGCGCTGGCAAAACCGCGCGAAAGCCGCAGTGCTGCAAAAAAATTGATCTCAAAGACTTCACGCCACGCATCGATATCACCGTTCAGGCAACCCAGCCGTTCCTTGAACGGGGTTTTGGGCGAAAGGCCGGCGTTGTTGACCAGCGCGTGCAGCGGTTGCCCGTCCAACGCCTCGGTCGCCTTGGCAATAAAGTTTTCAATGCTTTCGGTTTTTGAAAGGTCGGTGGGAATGTGCGTGGTCCATGCCGGGTCGCGTTTGCATTCTTCAGGCACATCTTCGCGCGAACACGTAATGATGTTCCAGCCGCGTTCCATAAACAGCAAAGCCGTCGCATGGCCAATGCCACGCGATGCGCCGGTAATGATAACGGTTTTTCTGGGTTCGCTCATGGTCAAGACGTTAGGCTAAATCGCCAGCACTTTCCAGTGCACATTAATGCGCCATCAATAACGGAATTTTGGCATCACTCAATACGATCGAGGTGACACCCCCCAGCACGGTTTGCAGCAGCCGTGAATGGGAATAGGCCCCCATCACCAGAAGATCGGCGTTGACCTCCGCCGCACGATCTAACAGCGCATCGGCAATGTGTCGGTCGCCGGGGGCAAACTCATGCACGCTTGCGGTAATGGAGCGCCACTTCAGATAATCCGCCAGCTCAATAGCCGCCGATGGGTCGGTGCGTTCACTTTCGCAACTCAGAACGTGAACTTCTTTTGCCCTGCCCAATATATCCAGGGCGGCGTGAACTGCGCGGGTCGCGGGCTGGGTTCCGTTCCACGCAATGGCAATTTTACGTGCGCTCAATAATGGTTCGGGGCTGGGCGGTAATGCCAACACCCCACACCCGGTTTCAAACAATGCCGCGTGCAGCGACAGCGAACGCATGGCGCTCGCGTTTTCGCCGGGCCGTGCCATAACGATCAGGTCTGCGAGCCTGCCCCGCCACGCCACCACTTCGTCTTCGCGCCCGCTGACATCGTGCCATGTGGTCGTCACGCCGCTTTCAGAACCGGGGCCGACAACAAATGTCACGCCTTCGGCCTTGGCGATTGTTTCGAACAATGAACGCGCTGCATCGGCGCGCGTCTGGGCCTCGGTATCGGCTGCGTTGATCATGTTTTCGATCATGTCGCCCGATAGACCTTCGCCCAATAACGGTACCGCATCGCGGGGATCGGGGCGCACATGCAGCGCATCTACGTGGGCTGAATTTTCGCGGGCAATGGCAAAGGCGCTCCGGGCCAGCGCCTCGCTGTCAGCCGAGCCATCAATGGGAACTAAAAGTGTGCGCATGGACACAAGCAGCCTCCTTCACAAATTCGGAAAAAAGGGCGATCAAAGTCTACTTACATGATGCGCCTATGAGGGCCAAAAATAAAGGGCCACGACAACAAATCAGGCCTTGATTTCAAGAGCCTTCAGGGCCTTTTCGTCGGTTTGTTCGCGCGTTCCGGTGCTGTCGATACGCGACCATTTGATCTCACCCAGATCGTAATCGAGTTGCTGGCGCACGATGCGGGCATCGGCGTCCGATGCATTGTCGATGCGCTTGGACACGCGCGCTTCCATCAGGTCGGGCACGGCCTCCAGCCACAGCCCGTCAAAGGCCACGCCGGCATCGCGCGCCGCAAGTTCAATGGCGGCGCGTTGTTCGGGTTTGGCAAACACACAATCGGCAATCACCGAATGCCCGGTCGAAAGCACCGCACGGGTTTCATCATAAATGGCCTGATAGGTGCGCTCAGTCATTTCATGGGTGTAGCCGCTTTCATCCAATCGATCCAGCGGATGTAAGCCCGCGATGCGTTTGCGGATCACATCGCTGCGCAGTACCCGCGCGCCCGGTCTGGCGCCGACCTTCGATGCCAGATCGCGCGCCAGGCGTGATTTGCCACTGCCCGAAAGCCCGCCCACCGCAATCAGGCGCGGTGCAGGCGGATCAAGATAGGCCAATGCCATATCCAGATACTGGGCGGACTCTGCTTCGAGTTTTCCGACCGCGCTTGGGTCGCTGGCGCTTTTGGCCGCCGCGGCGGCGACGTGCGAACGAATGGCGGCCCTGCTTGATAAAAACAGCGCCATGATTGAAAGGCCCGTTGATGCCCCGGTGATATCGAGATAGCGGTTAAAGGTCACGTTTGCCAGACCGTGCTCGCCGATGTGTTCCAGATCCATCAGCAAAAATGCAAGGTCGTACAGCACGTCAATGACGATGAAGGCATCATTGAATTCGACCGCGTCAAATAGCACCGGCTCGCCATCCACCACCACAATATTGCGAAGGTGCATGTCGCCATGACAGCACCGCACACAACCAACCTGGCGACGGTCTTCAAGAAGGTCGGCGAACTGATCAAGCTGCGCCAGCGCGTGATCCGTAAGGGCGCGAATTTTATCTGCGTCCAGAATTCCGCCGGCGTTTTCGGCAAATGCCTTGGCGTTTCCTTCGATGGTCAGCGCAATACCGGCACGCCCGCCGCCATCGGTTCTGGCATCGGCATGGGCATGAAAGCTGGCAATATTGTCCGCAAGTTTTTCCATCAGGCGACGGTCCAGCTTGCCATCGCGTGCAAGCCGGTTCAGCAAATTGTTTTCATCAAAGCGGTGCATCACCACCACCCAATCGAGCACCTCGCCAGAAGCGTCTTCGCCCGGATCGCTCAGTTCCAGCCCACCGTCTGGGCTGCGCATCAGGGCTGCCACGCCCAGATACAGCTTCGGCGCAGTACGCCTGTTTTGTGCGACTTCGGCTTCGCAATATTTTTTGCGAAGTTCCAACGTTGAAAAATCCAGATACGGGAATTTGACCGCGCGCTTAAGTTTGAAGACCTTTTCCGCACCGATAAATATCTCGGAGATATGCGTTTGCCTGCGCTCAACGGTTCGCGTGGTGTCACAAAACGCGGATGCGCTGGAAAGAAAAGCGGTGGCTTCTGACTGGTCTTCAACAATCATGGCTCAAACATCCTCAATCATCAAAGGCCTTGGCTTCTTCAACGCCCGATGGGTCCTGATGGGTCAACACTTCGGCGCGCGGGTATTCTTTCTTGATTTCCCACATGACCTCGTCGGCAATATCATGCGCGCGCGCCAGGGTAATCGTCGGGTCCATTTCCAGATGCAACTGAATGAACATGTCGCTGCCCGATGCGCGGGTGCGCATGTCATGCAGGTCCATTACATCATCATGTGATAAAGCAATCGCGCGAATTTTTTTGCGGTCTTCATCGGGCAATTCACGATCCATCAACACGTGATAGGCATCCATGCCAATCTCATAGGCGCCGTAAAAAATATAAGCAGCAATGCCCAGCGCAAATAATGGATCGGCAAATGACCAGCCCCACTCGGTTGTCAGAAACAACGACACAATAACGCTTAAGTTAACCAGCACGTCCATCTTGTAATGAACGCTGTCGGCTGCGATGGCCAGCGATCCTGTTTTATTTGCCACATACTTCTGAAAACCAACCAGTACCAGCGTCGCCAGTATGGAAATCACCATGATCGCGTAACCGATGGGTGCGCTTTCTATTGCTTGCAGGTGAACCATGCGGTCGCCTGCTTCCAAAATCAGGAAAACCGCCGAACCGGAAATAAAGGCCGCCTGCGCAATCCCCGCCAATGCTTCGGCCTTGCCGTGACCAAAGCGGTGCTGGTCATCGGCAGGTTCCAATGCATGACGCACCGC
>DAOVVL010000135.1 GCA_030637205.1 Thalassospiraceae bacterium
AAAGAACTTTTGCAACTTGACCCACGTTCCCTAAAAGAGGGGCTGTCGGACACTTTCGCCAAGTAGCTTGCTCCAACTTTCGTTTGAGCGGCTCGCAAACCTGAAAAACCAGATAAAAACAATTTTCGATTGATTTGAAGTCCCGATTCGCGCTTAAATATTGGCGACTTTTCCAGGACGTCTTCTCGGGCAACGACAACACTGCCCCACACGGAGCCTAATCGTTCCCACCGAGGTCTATTTAAGGAATGGTTGGGCCTGACTTGTGTCCAGACAGGGGTCGGGTTTAGTTTTCACGTTAGTCCAATGGAGATTGATATGCCCAAAGGTACGGTTAAATGGTTCAACACACAAAAGGGTTTCGGTTTTATCCAGCCCGAAGACGGTTCAAAAGATGCGTTCGTTCACATCAGCGCGGTGCAGAATTCCGGCCTGCCGGGCCTGGATGAAGGCCAGCAGATCGAATTTGAACTGGTTGAAGGCCGCAACGGAAAAATGTCTGCCGAAGAATTAAAACTGGTTGAGTAAAAATCCCGGTTTTTTGAATTAAACCCCCGGAAATGTCGTTTCCGGGGGTTTTTTTGTTTTCAATCTCTGGGCACAAAAGGCAAGGTTGCACAGGTGTATCGGCTCCGATATACCGTGATGAGAGTTAGCCCTGTTTAAGATGGATCGCAAAAGCCCAATGTCGGAAAAGCCTGCTAAAATTCACAAACCCCGCCCCATCAGTGGCTACCCCGAATGGTTGCCCGAAGAACGCATGGTTGAGCAGGCGTGGATCGATCAAATCCGCGCCGTGTTCGAGGCGTATGGTTTTGGTTCCATCGAAACACCTTCCGTGGAAGAAATTGAGGTCCTGACCGCCAAGGGCGGGGATACGGATAAGGAAATTTACGCCATCCGGCGCCTGCACGATGATGGGGGTGCCTCGGAAGGCCGCGTTGCGCTGCATTACGACCTGACCGTGCCGCTGGCGCGCTACGTTGCCCAGCATTACGGCGACCTGACCTTTCCTTTCAAACGTTACCAGATCCAGAAAGCATGGCGTGGCGAACGCCCGCAGGAAGGGCGCTTTCGCGAATTTTTGCAATGCGATATCGACGTCATTGATAATGACGAGCTTTCCATCGAGTTTGATGCCGAAATGCCAGCCATCATTTTTGAGGTATTCCAGCGTTTGGATATCGGCAATGTGACCATCAATATCAACAACCGCAAAATTCTACAGGGGTTTTATAGCGGCCTCGGCATCGAAGACGTAACCGGGGTGATCCGGATTGTCGACAAGATGGATAAAATCGGCGTGCAAGGTGTGGCAAAGCAGCTGGCCGACGAAGCGGGATTATCAGCGGACATGATTTCACGCTGCCTGTCGCTGGCCGAAATTAAAACGCCGGATGCCAGTTTTGCCGACCAGGTTCAGGCGCTGGGGGTTGAAAACGAAACCCTTTCCAAGGGGGTTGAGGAACTTTCGTTCGTGATGAACAGCCTTGGTCATCTGCCTCAGGGCGTCATCTTTGCCGACCTGTCGATCGCGCGCGGTTTCGATTATTACACCGGAACGGTTTACGAATCGAAACTCGCCGATTATCCGGAATTCCCATCCATTTGTTCAGGCGGTCGCTATGACAATCTGGTATCGAGTTATATGAACAAACGCCTTCCCGGTGTCGGCATATCCTTTGGTCTGACCCGCACTTTTGCCAAAATGCTTAAAGAAGGAAAGCTTGATACCAATATCAAAAGCCCAACGCAGGTGCTGGTGGTTCAATTACCCGATACAGATCGCGAACTTGCCGCCAGCACAGCGCAAGCCCTGCGCGCGCGGGGGTTTAACGTCGAGATGTATCACGAGGCGGCCAAGATGAAAAACCAGCTTCGCTACGCTGAACGCAAGGCCATTCCCTACGTCTGGTTCCCCGCAGTTGATCGGGGCCAGTCGCACGAAGTCAAGGATATGGCTAGCGGCGAACAGGCCCCCACAGCCCTGGATACGTGGCAGCCCGCTAGAATCTGAACGCGCTGAAACCCGCGCTCAGTAACGATTTTCACAATAGTCATACATTTATTTACGGAGCCCGGGATCAATTGGCGGTCGTCGGGCGTTGTTTGAACAGATGCCAAAATCAATTTGTTCATAGCCCGGAACCAACTCCATGTTTTTTAACCTCCCCATTTCGCGCACCGTTCAATGTTTGAAACCCGTACTTTGGGTGGCCATTGCCGCCCTTGGAATTTCCATTTCGGCTACGGCGGCACCGCTGGGTGTGCCGGTTGGTGCGGTAGACAAGGTTCAGGGGCAAACGTTTGCGCGCAACGCCATCGGCGTTTCCTATTCCAAAGCCGAAGGCGATCTGGTGGGTGCCGGCGAAGTGCTCTCAACCGGGCGCAATTCAGCCATGACCGTACAGTTTGAAGATTCGACCCTGTTAACCTTGGGCGCCAACGCCGAAGTTGAGGTCGATGAGCTTGTTTATAATCCCACCGGCAAGTCCGATGACAACCACATCGTGATCAGCCTTTCCAAGGGAACCTACTATTATGTTTCCGGGAAAATCAAAAAAGAAAACGTCACCATCCTGACCCCGACCGCGACCATCGGCATTCGCGGAACTGAACTGGCGATCCGGGTGGAAGAAACCGGATCAACTTCGGTTAGCGTGGTCAAGGGCGCGGCGATCATGCGCACACGCTTTAAAAAGGAAAACAACAAACACAGCGATGAAATTTTTATCGACGTGGGTTCCACCGGAAAAATTTCCAAAAAGGGTAACGTGTCCAAACCGTTTCAGGGCATTGACCTGACCGGGGATGAAAACGTTGACCGAAAAATTCCGGGTGTCGCCGAATGGCTGGATCACGAAAAAGAAGAAGGCGAAGATGATTCCAAACACGCCTTTGATGAAGAAGACGATGAACGCGATGACCAACATGGCAAATTTGATGACGACGACCCCAGAGCGTACGGGGAACGTGAAGCAAAGCACCATGACGACGACGATGACGATCGCGAAGTAGCCGATGCGGGTCGACATGGTGATCGCGATGATGATGACGATGATGATAAAGATGACGACAGCGACGATGGCGACGATGGCGATGGCGATGGCGATGGCGATGATGATGACGGCAACGATGGCGATGATGGCGATGATGATGACGGCGACGATGGCGATGATGATGACGGTGACCACGATGATGACGACGACGATGATGATGAACACGAAGCAAGAACCGCCGAACGCGACCACGACGATGACGACGACGATCACGATAAATCCTGATCTGCTGGCCTGAATTGCTGAAAAAAAGCTCCGCTTCTCGTTTGAGAAAGCGGAGTTTTTCTTGAGGTGCCCGGGTGACTTCGGTGGGGGGGTAGGGGTGCGCCACCCCGGCTGCATGACCGTTCTTGCCGCGGTCAGGTGCATGAAACCTGATAATTGAATTAGCGTTGACTAATGTTCTTCTTTACGTGGGGCTTCAGGGATTTGGTTCAAGGTTTTTTCACGTTACTGGGTCACGCGTTAATGAATTTCCAGTTCGCCAAATCCGGCAATGATCAAAAAAGCCTCCAATGCTTGTTTGGGCTCAATGCCAACCTTTTGGGCGGCGGCCTCGACGAGCTTTGCTTCAGGCGCAGCGGGGGCCATTACCAGCCCGCTCAAGGCCATCAGCTCAATCAGGCCCAGCGAAGCTTTCAGGGCATCGTTGTGCGCAGACGGGCAAGGAGGGGAAAGCAGATCATCCCCAGAGCCGTCCCGGGGGGAGTGGGACAGTGGCCGGATGGCTTTGGTGGGGGGCTTTGACGACGCCATCGTTGTGCTCCTGTTTGTGGGGACAATCTGCTTTCTCACTATTCATCGCAATCGCTGTGCCAGCCCAAGGGCCGGGGCAGGCGACGTGCCCATAAAAGCGTGTGAGGTGAGGGAAAATCGCCTAAAACGTGCGGGTTTTGGGGGTTTCAAAGAGGAAATTCTCACCCCGGCGGGCGCGCCCAGGGCTGGCGCAACGCCGCCATGCACATCATCGTGATTGCAAAATGCGCCACTTTGTTCAACCGGGTATGCACAATGGGTGCAAATTGCAAATCAAACCCATTTGGAGCCGTGCATCAAAAGTTATGCGCAGGTGGCCTGAATTTGATAGGGTCCGGGTCATGTCACGGGGGTTTTATCATTTCATCTGGCCGCTGGTCCGCCTGTTCGGGCCGGAAGAGGCACACCGTTTAGCGGTCCGTTCCCTTCAATGGGGGGTGCTGCCGACCCCAAAGCCCATCAATTATCCGCGCCTTAGCCAAACCCTGTGGGGGCTGCACTTTCCCAATCCCGTGGGGCTGGCTGCCGGGTTCGACAAGAACGCTGAAGTTCACCCACAGATGCTGGCACAGGGCTTTGGCTTCGTTGAGGTCGGTTCCGTCACACCCCAGCCCCAGCCCGGCAACCCCAAACCCCGCCTGTTTCGCCTTGAAAGCGACCAGGCCATCATCAACCGCATGGGCTTTAATAACGATGGCATGGAAGCGGTCGCAGCGCGACTGCAAGGGCGAAAGCCGGGCGGCATCGTCGGGGTTAATCTGGGCAAGAACAAAAACACCGAAGACGCGGCGGCCGATTATGAGCTGGGAGTGCGGCGATTTGGCCCCATTTGTGATTTTCTGGTGATCAACATCTCATCGCCCAACACGCCGGGGCTTCGCGCACTTCAGGGGCCGGAGCCACTTCGCGAACTATTGCAACGAACCCAAAGCGCGCTTGGGGACTGTACCACCAAGGATCAGCGCCCGCCCTTGCTGCTGAAAATCGCCCCGGACCTGACCGACGAGGATAAATCCGATATTGCCGCCGAAGTTCTGGCAGCAGACATTGACGGGCTGATCGTGACCAACACCACCATTGATCGCCCACAATCCTTAAGCGATCCGCAGCAAAGCGAAGCCGGGGGCCTCAGCGGTCGGCCTTTGTTTGAGATGTCGACCCGGGTGCTGGGCGAAATGTACGCGGCAACGGGTGGCAAAATTCCACTGGTCGGGGTGGGCGGCATTGAAGATGGCCGGGGCGCGTTTGAGAAGATTTTGGCTGGCGCTTCGCTGGTCGAATTTTACAGCGCCATGGTCTATCAGGGCCCCGGTCTGGTGCGCACCATCACGTATGAGCTGGCTGAAATCCTGAAAGCTGAAGGCTTTGCCAACGTCGCTGACGCGGTGGGCCAGGGATAACAGATAAGGGTCAGGCTTAAAGCAAAAACTGCTCGCGCACGATGCGGTCTTCCAGATTGTGTTCAGGATCGAACAACATGGTCAGCTTGACTGAGCGATCTTCGCACACCGTAACCCGTTTCACGTCACGTACTTCTGTATCATCTGCCACGGCGCTGACCGGGCGCTCGGATGGATTGAGAATTTCAAACGTGATCTTTGCCTGACACGGCAACAGCGCGCCTTTCCATTGGCGCGGGCGAAACGCACTGATCGGCGTCAACGCCAGCAATTCAGCACCCAGCGGTATGATCGGCCCGTGCGCCGACAGGTTATAGGCCGTGCTGCCTGCCGGTGTTGCCACCAACGCACCGTCGCAGATCATTTCTTCCATACGTACCTTGCCATCGATCTTGATTTTCAGCTTGGCCGCCAGCCGGGTCTGGCGCAGAAGTGAAACTTCGTTAATCGCCAGTGCTTCATGCTTTTTGCCTTTGGTGTCCAGCACCTTCGTGCGCAACGGGTGTAATTCGATGGGTTCGGTATTTTCAAGGCGTTTGATTAAACCGTTTAAGCGAAACTCATTCATCATGAACCCGACCGAGCCCCGGTTCATGCCAAAGATGGGGATTTTGCGTTTCAGGTGGCGGTGCAGTGTGCGCAGCATGAAGCCATCACCGCCCAGCGCCACGATCACGTCGGCCTTGGCTGGGTCCACATGGGCATATTTCTTGAGGAAGCGTTTTAGGGCCTCTTGTGCCGGTTTATGCCGCGACGCGACAAAGGCGATGTTGTTGAACCTCATGTTCGAAATTCCTGTGGGGTTTGAGCTGGACCCAAGAATATCCAAAGCCGACGCGTATTGCAAAAATGGCTTGCAGAAAAGGGGGTTAGCCCCCGGTCACGCTCATGTGGCGTTTCACCGAAGGCGCCGTTTGCCCCGGTGCGATGACAAAGT
>DAOVVL010000347.1 GCA_030637205.1 Thalassospiraceae bacterium
GAAAGCAGGGTGCTTTGCTGTTCGCTGATGGGATCCATCGCAAACATATTGGCCATCGATGAAACCAGCGACAGCACGGTACCCGTGGTTTGCAGGGTCGCCATCACAATGCGCGGGATCAGGCCTAAAAAAATGCCGACCAGAATTTCGCCGATCAGCAACAAGGTCATGCCCGCCAGCGTCGGCGGCATGCCCGGCAGGCTGTTCATTAACATCGGTGTCATCACCAGGCTGACCGCCAGCGCAAAAACCAGCCGGGTGCGGGTGCTGACATATTTCTGGCCGAAACCGGGCATCAACATCATGGCGGCACCGACACGGCTAAAAATCAGCAGGAAGGAAAACAGGTTGAGACTGATAAGCTGTTCCAGCATTGCGACTACCCAATCGCAACGATGCGATCAAACAGGCCGGTGCCAAATTCGACAAGGGTCGTCATCATGAAGGGCAAAAAAGCAACGACGGCCAAAAAGATCACAACAATCTTTGGCACGAACGTCAGTGTCATTTCCTGAATGGTGGTCAGCGCCTGAAACAGCGCGATGATCAAACCGATGCTCAACCCCGATAACATAATCGGCCCTGCCATCTTGAGGATGACCCACAAAGCCTCGCGGGCTAGTTCAAGGACCATGACTTCGTTCATTTGAACCCCAGGGGTGGAACAAGGCTGGAAAAAGCAGTGCCAAAAATGCCTACATCGGCATCCGGAGAATCTCCCGGTAAGCTTCCACGACTTTATCACGGATCGATACCACCGTCTGCAAAGCCAGGTCGGCTTCGCTGATCGCGGTCACCACCTGTGCCAGGTCGGCGTTGTCGGTAATGCCCGCCATGGCCATCTGTTCGCTCTGCACACCCTGGCTCACGGCCTGGGTGACACTGTCGGTAACCAGTTGGGCGAAGGCCCCGCTTTGCACCGGCTGGGTGTCTTGGGCCGGCAGCACCTGAGCCACGTTACCGGTGCGGCTTGCCTGATCGTAAGCCTGCAGGGCATTGCTGACGTTTAAGGTCGGATTGATAGCCATGTCATTGTTTCCCGTCGCTTTTTAGCGTTTATGGTTCACTACCTCAGCAGGCCGATGGTTTCTTGCAGCATGCTTCTGGATGATTTGATCACGTTCAAATTGGCCTCATACGATCGCTGGGCTTCGCGCATATCCATCATTTCGATCAGCGAATTCACGTTCGGGATCAGCACATATCCGTTCGCATCGGCGGCCGGATGGGTGGGGTCATACTTGTTTTGGAAGTCCGAACGATCAGTGCGAATGCGGTCCACGGTGACGGTATTGACGCCAATATTATTGTCCAGCTCGTTTCTGAAAGTGACCACTTTTCGCCGATAGGGCAGCCCGCCGGGCGAAGTTGGCAGCGAATCGGCATTGGCGATATTTTCAGAAATCACGCGAATTCGCGTGCCCTGCGCCTTCATACCTGCGGCTGAAATCTTGAGTGTCCTCATGAGATCATCCATAAACGCTGCCTCCTGTCGCTATCTTTAGCGTTAACGATTCTTGCCAATTGCGGTTTTAAACATGCTGATTTGCTTGCGATACAACTCGGTAATCAACCGGTGGCCCAACTGGGTTTCGCCGATCTTGCCCATCTGTTCTTCCAGCACCACCGCATTGCCGTCCGGCGAAGTTTCATACGAACGCCCGATCACTTCATCGGCAACACCGTTTCGTTGTACGCGGCCCGCAAGGTGGCCCGCTGTGGTGGCGTTCATATTCAGTCTGTTCTGCGGTGCCTGGACCATGTCTTTAAAATCAAAGGCCTTGATGTCGCGAGGGCGATAGTTGGGCGTATCGGCATTGGCGATGTTTTGCGCCAACACTTCCTGTCGCTGGTTTAACCAGCGCATCTTGCCCTTCATCATGCCGAACAGGGTCAGCTTATCGAGGTCCATTGAGAACCGCCTTTAACCTTCAAATGGTGCCCGTAGTTTTATTTTTGGCGCTTTGTGCGCTTTGCCCGTTTTATGCCCGTGTTTTACAAAGGCAGTTCCGTTCTGGAACAGGGGATTATTTGTTGATCCCAGTATCGGCGGACAAGGCTTAAGAATCCATGAATCAAGGCCCCAAATTGGGCCCTTTTGTTCATCTTTTGGTGATAAAAAAACCGCAGAAATCTAGGGATTTTAGCCCTTTTTCGGTTGTCAGGATGGGGCTTGGGCTTTAAGATTTAGCCCTAGATTCCTTATCCTTGATTGAGGGGCAAGAAGGCCTTTGAGCGACGACATTCCAACCCCAAAAACTGGCCCTGAAACCGGCAACGCAAGCGAACCCGGCGAGTCGCAACCCACACCGGGCGCGCCTTCCGCGTCGGGCTCAAATCCTGGCCCTGATCTGGCCATCGCGCTGGACTACCAACCCTTGGAAGGCGGCGCGCCTATCGTGGTGGCAAAGGGCCAAGGTTGGCTGGCTGAACAGATCATCGCCATCGCAGAAGCCAATGGCATTGAGGTCAAAAAAGACCCGGACCTGGCCCAGCTTCTCGAAAGCGTCGATGTGGA
>DAOVVL010000329.1 GCA_030637205.1 Thalassospiraceae bacterium
CCTTAAAAGCCCCGCCCCGTCAAGATGCCCCGTCAAGGCGCACGGCCCAGCTGGCGCTTTAGCTCAGCCCACGACCCGGCGCCCAGGATCAACGCCAAGGCCCCGTAAACGGCGGCCCCGCCCAACACCAGCGCCACCAGGGCGCCAACTTGTTGGCCTAGCGATCCACCGAGCTGATCGGCCAGAAGTGCCACGATAGCCAACAGCGCCGCCGCCATGCCCAGCGCCGCCATCAACTGGCGCACCACGCGGTGCTTAAGGCGCGCATCAAATACCAGATGGCCGCGTTTGTACAAGAACCACGCCATCAGCCCGGCGTTAACCCAGTTGGCCGTGGCCGTGGCCGCGGCAATACCAACGTGTTGAAACGGTTTCATCAACAATAGGTTCAGGCCTAAGTTCACAAACAAACACAACACCCCGATCTTCACCGGGGTAGCCGTGTCGCCACGTGAAAAAAATCCGGGCGCGAAAGCTTTCACCAAAATGTACGCAGGCAACCCACATGAAAACACCGCCAACGCCGCGGCTGTCTTTTTTGTGGCTTCAGCGTCAAACGCGCCGCGTTCAAACAACACGCCGATCAAGGTGTCGGGAATGGCGATCAGTGCGACAGCCGCCGGCAGCGTCAGCAACAAGGCAAATTCAAGTGCGCGGTTCTGGCTTTCCATTGCGCCCTTGTCATCGCCCGCATTTAACTGGCGGCTGAGCAACGGCAACAACGCGGTGCCCACCGCCACGCCGACCACGCCGACCGGAAGCTGTTGCAGGCGGTCGGCATAAAACAGGTATGAAATCGCGCCTGCCGGCAACAGCGATGCGATGATGGTGTCGACCAACAGGTTGATCTGGTAAACCCCCGCACCCACCGCCACCGGGGCAATGCGTTTTAAAAGTTTTTTGACGTCTGCGGTTAACGACGGGCGCGTCAGTTGCAAGGCCCATCCGGCGCGCCGCGCATGAAACGCCAGCCATACCAGCTGCACCACCCCGCCCCAGAACACACCCCATGAAAGTGCGTGCGCCGGGGTTTCGGTATAGGGCGCGGCTGCCCAGATGGCGGCGATTAGCGTGATGTTTAGCAACACCGGTGCCGCCGCCGCCGCCCAAAAGCGCCCCACCGAATTGAGCACACCTGAAAGCAGCGATACCAGCGATATAAACAATAGATAAGGAAAGGTGATGCGCGCCAGATCGATCGCCAGTTGAAAGCGTTCGGGTTCATCAACGAAGCCCGGCGCGAAAGCCGCCATGACCCACGGCATGGAAACTTCAAACAAGGCAACCACCAACAGCAGCGCCACCAACAGGCCCGACAGGGCGGCCTCGGCAAACTTGCGTGCCTCTGCTTCACCATCTTTTTCAAGCTTGCCCGCAAAAAGCGGAACGAAAGCCAGGTTAAACGCGCCTTCGGCAAACAGGCGGCGAAACAGGTTGGGCAGCTTGAAGGCGACAAAGAACACATCGGCCAGTCCGCCCGCGCCCAGCACGGCGGCCACCGACACGTCGCGCACAAAACCAAAGACGCGCGACAGCATGGTCATGGAACCGACCGTGGTAATGGAACGAATAATCGCCATTTCTTCCCCTTAGAACAGGCTAATTCCTAAACCGATAATACGGCGATCACAAGGCAGGCGGCGTGATAACCGCCAGCAGTTTATCTTCGATTTTCTTTATTTTGGGCGCCTGATCGATTTTCAAGCCGAACACGTCTTTAACATAAAAGACATCTACCGCGCGTTCGCCATATGTGGTGACATGCGCGCTGGTGATTTGCAGGCCCAGCCCGGTCAGCGCCCACGTAATGTCATGCAAAAATCCGGAACGGTCGCGGCCATTGACCTCGATCACCGTGGCGGTGCCACTGGCGGCATTGTCGACGGTCACGCGCGGCGGCACCTTGAACACATGGGTTCGCGATCCGCGAAGGCGTGCGGTTTCCTTTTCCAGCTCGATCTTGGGATTTAATTGTCCGGTCAAGGCCTGGCGGATTTTTTCTTCCAGGCGGCGGATACGGTCCTTGCCCGTGTAAGCACCCCCGCCCACGTCCTGCACCCAAAATGTGTCCAGCGCCATGCCGTTTGAAAGCGTGATCACACGGGCGTCAGCAATGCTTGCGCCGACCAGTGCCAGCGCACCGGCAATGCGCGCAAACAGGCCCGGATGGTCGGGCGTGTGAACTACGACTTCTGTAATGTCGTTAGCGGTATCGGTGTTGGTTGCCACGTGAAGGTCGCCTTTTTGGCCTTCGGCTTTTTTAATCAAGCAGGCGTGGCGTTCCAGATGATCCAGATCAAAAGCCAGCCAGTAGTCGGTGTAACCCAGCTCAAAATATTTTTCGAGTTCTTGCGCACTCCACCCTTCAAGGCGTTCGCTTAAACGATCCTTGACCTCATCGGCGCGTGCCTGTGCCCGCCCGCCGGGTGCTTCGCCGGTCATGGCTTCACGGGCGCGGTAATATAGATCGCGCAGCAGTGCTGCCTTCCAGCCGTTCCACACATTGGGGCCAACCGCGCGAATGTCCGCCACGGTCAGGATCAGCAACAGGCGCAAGCGTTCCGGCGACTGCACCTTTTCAACAAAATCTTTCACGGTTTGCGGATCATCAATATCGCGCTTGAACGCAATTCGGCTCATGTCGAGATGATGCAATACCAGCCATTGAACGGTTTCGCTTTCCCATTCATCAAG
>DAOVVL010000133.1 GCA_030637205.1 Thalassospiraceae bacterium
GCTGACAAATGCATCGGCGTTGGCAGCCACCGCCTGCACGTGCGGGCGCAGTTCTTCGGCGCCCAGCGCACAGTTAAAGCCGATGGAAAGCGGCTTGGTATGTCTGAGCGAGATCCAGAACGCTTCCGCCGTTTGACCGGAAAGCGTTCTGCCCGATGCATCCGTAATGGTGCCCGAAAGCATGATCGGAAGATCAATTCCGTCATTTTCAAACACATCCAGCACCGCAAATGCGGCGGCCTTGGCGTTGAGCGTATCAAACACCGTTTCGATCAGGATGATATCCGCGCCGCCCTCGATCAGGCCGCGGGTGGCTTCAGAATACGCCTTAACTAAAACATCAAACGTTACGTTGCGCATGCCGGGATCGTTCACATCGGGCGATAGCGATGCGGTGCGGTTGGTCGGCCCCAGAACACCGGCCACGAACCTCGGGCGGTCCGGTGTTGAATATTTATCCACCGCTTCGCGGGCGCGCTGGGCCCCCGCCACGTTCAGATCATACGCCGCCGCTTCCAGCCCATAATCGGCCTGTGAAATGGTGGTGGCGTTAAACGTATTGGTTTCAACGATGTCGGCCCCGGCTTCAAGAAACCGTTCGTGAATGGTGCGAATAACATCGGGGCGCGTGATCGACAAAAGGTCGTTATTGCCTTTCAGTTCAGCGTTGGCGTCGACAAAACGTTCGCCGCGGTAATCGGGCTCGGACAGGCCTTCGCGCTGGATCATGGTGCCCATGGCACCATCAAGTACCGCGATGCGGTCTTTGAGAAGTGCTTCAAGTTGTTGTTGGATGTTGCTGGTCATTTGCTTAGGCCCCTGACGCCAAGAATATGGCAGATCGCGTACGTCAGATCGGCGCGGTTGAGGGTGTAGAAATGAAAGTCCTTCACCCCGTTCGCATACAGTGCGCGGCATTGCTCCGCCGCAACGGTGGCCGCCACCAGCTTGCGCGTCTCGGGGTCTTCATCAAGGCCTTCAAACAGCTCGCCCATCCACTTGGGCACACTGGCGCCATTTGCGGCGGCGAATTCAACAACCCGGTTGAAATTGGTGACCGGCAATATGCCCGCAACAATGGGAATGTTTATGCCCGCTTTGCGCGCTTTATCGAGAAATCTCAGGTAAGCATCGTTGTCAAAAAAGAACTGGGTGATGGCGCGCGTTGCACCGGCATCGACCTTGCGTTTGAGATTATCAAGGTCTGCCTCGGCGCTTTTGGCTTCGGGGTGCACTTCGGGATACGCCGCCACGCTGATCTCAAAATCGGCAACTTTTTTAAGCCCTGTCACCAGATCAGAGGCAAAAGCGTAGCCGCCCGGATGGGGCACATAGGCGCTATCGCCTTCCGGCGGATCACCGCGAAGCGCCACGATGTGGCGAATGCCATCGGCCCAATAACTACGCGCGATGGCGTCAATTTCTTCACGGCTTGAACCCACGCAGGTCAGGTGCGCAGCCGGTTCAATATCGGTTTCACGGCGGATGCGCGAAACGATGGCGTGGGTGCGTTCACGGGTTGATCCCCCGGCGCCGTAGGTCACCGAAATAAATGCGGGCGACAGCGGGCTCAAGCGTTCGATCGCGGCCCACAGGTTTTGTTCCATCTTTTCCGTTTTGGGCGGGAAAAATTCAAACGATACCCGCGCATCACGCGGCAGCGGTGAGGCGATGGCCAACCCGTTTTGAGTTGACACCTTGGCGGTTTCATCTGTGGACGGCTTATCAGACATCAGACGGGTTTCCCTTGTGGGTTTTGAATTTCATTTTTTTGACGTGCGCCCAGCCATAAGGTGACGCCCAATGGATCGCCTTTCAAGTGCACAGTTGCCTGCGCCTTCAGCCCGGCGTCAGCAAACCATTGTTTAACCTCGCTATCGGTAAATCCCAAACGGCGATGGGCGTGCTGTTCGCGCATTTCTTCCACATTGTGGGGACTTAAATCCGCCACCAATAAATGACCGCCGGGGCGAAGCACACGGGCGGCCTCAGTGACGGCGGTTTGCGGGCGGTCAAGAAAATGTAAGACCTGATGGCACGTAATGGCATCAAAACTGGCATCATCAAACGGCAGGCTGGCCAGATCGGCCTGGCGCAAGGTGACATTGGAAAGTGCGGCTTCATCCAGATTGGCCCGTGCGACCTGAAGCATCTCTGCGTTCAAGTCGATACCCCATGCGTTTTGTACATCTGGCGCAAACTGTTCGAGCATTTTCCCGGTTCCGGTCCCGATATCGAGCAGGTCTTGGGCATCCGCCATCGGCAGCAACTGCGCGCAGGCCTGCGTTACGGCATCTTCATCAACGTTCAGCGCGCGCAGGCGGTCCCATTCGCCGGCGTGCTTTTGGAAATATTGCTGCGCCGATTGAACGCGGGCGGCCTTGATCTCGTTTAGGCGTTCGCGGTCCATCGCCACCTGTGCATCATCGATGGGCAGCAAGTCGAGGATGGCTTTTGCACGGCTGGCCCCTTCTGCCCCATTTGAGGTTGCAGGGCGGTAAAACACCCAGCTTCCCTCGCGCAGGCGTTCCAGCAACCCTGCATCGCTGAGAATGCGCAAATGGCGCGACAGGCGCGGTTGGCTCTGGCCCATGACCCGCACCAGTTCGCTGACCGTCAGTTCGCCCTGAGACAATATCGCCAGCAGGCGAAGGCGGGTCGGCTCAGCCACTGCGCGCAGAATTTCCAGGGTCTTTTCCATCACACTTTACTCACAATCTGCCTCATTCTCGATACGTCATAAGGATATAAACATATCCTTATGTCTATGGCAAGTCCTGCCCCCCCTTGGGCCTCGGATGAAAGCTCAATGGGTGTGGCTAATATGCAACAGTCCGAGAGGTAAGCAAGACTAACTGCGGTGTTGGATGCGGTGGTTGCTGGTGATTCCGGTGTGGCTGTGATATTGGGAATGTAGGGATACCCGTGGGGCGATTCGATCCAAATCCGTTTTGGATCAGCGCGAACATAATACGGGAACCAAAGTTTGGTCGCACCACCTACGCAGGGGGCATAGGCGCGAACCAAGTACGCAAGTACAAGGGCCACAAATCGTCACTGTGGCACCGCACGGAGGCAAAGCAGCTTGAACGACCTTTCCAACCCACAAGAAACCCAAAAACCCACCACGAGGGGCCTGCGCCACGCTACTCTTGCCGCCAAAATTACGCGCATGGGCGCGGTGCTGATCCTGAGCCTTGCGGTGTGGGGCTGTGCGTCTACCAGCTCCCTGAACGACCCTGAGGCGAGAGCCGAGCAGATTGAAATGAACGATCCGCTGGAGCCCGTCAACCGCGTGGTTTTTGAGGTTAACCGTGGGCTGGATACCTGGTTCCTCAAGCCTGCTGCGATCTTCTACGGGGCCATGATGCCCCCGGAATTCCAGACCGCCATTGGCAACTTCCTTGGCAATCTCAGCTCCCCGCTGGTGTTGCTGAACGATCTGTTGCAAGGCGAAGCTGGTCGCGCCGGCAATACGGTGGCGCGCTTTATCATCAATTCCACGGTCGGCATTGCCGGCCTGTTCGACCCGGCCACCGATATGGGCTATCCCGATCATAGCGAAGATTTCGGCCAGACCCTGGCGGTTTGGGGTGTGGGCGAAGGGCCATATATCATGCTACCGATCTTCGGGCCGTCCAATCCACGTGACGTGGTGGGCCTGGTCGCTGATTATTTCACCGACCCCGTGAACCAGTGGTCGCTGAATACTAACCGTGACTGGGTGCCGACTTCGCGCACCGGAAGCTCAATGGTACATTGGCGCGCGACCAACATGGAAGAAGCCGACGATCTGGAACGCACATCAGTTGATTATTATTCAGCCGTGCGAAGCCTTTACCGCCAGCACCGCCGCGACCTGATCCGCAATGGCCAACCCAATTCAATGCCGGATATTTCGGAAATGCCGTCTATGGATGACCCGGACGAACCCGAAACCAGCACCGCCACGCGCAAGTAATAGTGCGCGCTACCCAATACGTAAAAGCCCGCCTTCACCGGCGGGCTTTTTGCGTACCCACGCTCAAGCCGGGTCCGTCTTTAGCGCGCCACGTTAACGGGCCACGTTAGCGCGTAAGCGGCTTGTACTGGATACGGTGCGGCTGGTCGGCCTCATCGCCCAAACGGCGCTTCTTGTCGGCTTCGTAATCTTCGTAATTGCCTTCAAACCACACCACTTCCGAATTGCCTTCAAAGGCCAGAATGTGCGTGGCGATACGATCCAGAAACCAGCGATCATGCGAAATGATCACGGCGCACCCGGCAAAGTCATAAAGTGCATCTTCAAGGGCGCGAAGGGTATCGACATCCAGATCATTGGTCGGTTCATCGAGCAACAACACATTAGCGCCGGTCAGCAGCATCTTGGCCAGATGCACGCGGTTGCGCTCACCGCCCGATAGCTGGCCGACCTTTTGTTGTTGGTCGGTTCCCTTGAAATTGAACCATGATACGTATGCACGGCTTTGCACTTCTTTTTTGCCCACGGCCAGCACATCAAGCCCACCGGAAATTTCTTCCCATACGGTGTTGCTATCTTTCAGCGTGTCGCGCGACTGATCTACGTAACCCAGCTTGACCGTGTCGCCCAGACGCAAAGTGCCGCCATCGGGCTGGTCCTGACCGTTGATCATGCGAAACAGCGTGGTTTTACCCGCACCGTTGGCCCCGATCACCCCGACGATCCCACCGGGTGGCAACTTGAACGAAAGATCATCAATCAAAAGCTGGTCGCCAAAGCCCTTTTTCAGGCCTTCCGCTTCGATCACCAGATCGCCCAGCCTGGGCCCGACGGGGATGGAGATTTGCGAGGAGCTGATACGCTTTTCATTTTCCTTGGCCAACAGCTCATCATAGGCCGAGATACGGGCCTTTGATTTGGCATGGCGCGCCTTGGGCGATTGGCGGATCCAGTCCAGTTCGTGTTTCAAGGTGCGCTGGCGTCCGCTTTCTTCTTTTTCTTCATGGGCCAGACGCTTTTCCTGTTGTTCCAGCCACGACGTGTAATTGCCTTCATAAGGAATGCCGTTGCCGCGATCGAGCTCAAGAATCCAGCCGGTCACGTTATCTAAGAAATAGCGATCATGGGTCACGATCATCACGGTGCCTTTATAATCGTGCAGATGGCGTTCCAGCCACGCGACCGATTCCGCATCGAGATGGTTGGTCGGTTCATCGAGCAGCAGCAGATCGGGCTGTTGCAACAACAAGCGCGCCAGCGCGATGCGGCGTTTCTCGCCACCTGAAAGCTGTTTCACATCGCTGCCTTCGGGGGGACAGCGCAGCGCATCCATGGCGATCTCGATGGTGCGTTCCAGTTCCCAGCCATTGGCGGCGTCGATTTTTTCCTGCAGCTCGCCCTGTTCAGCCAGCAGCGTGTTCATTTCATCGTCGTCCATGGGTTCGGCGAATTTCTGGGAAATTTCATTGAACCGCTCAAGGTTGTCCTTGGCTTCGCCGAGACCGTCCATCACGTTTTCAACAACGCTTTTGCTTTCATCTAACTGGGGTTCCTGTTCCAGATAGCCGACCTTGATGCCCTCGGCGGACCACGCTTCGCCGACATAACTTTCCTCGATCCCGGCCATGATTTTGAGCAGCGTCGATTTACCGGCGCCGTTATGGCCCAGCACGCCGATTTTAACGCCGGGAAGAAAAGACAGGGTGATGTCTTTCAACACCTCGCGCCCACCGGGGTAGGTCTTGCCGAGGTTCTTCATCACGTAGATGTACTGATACGACGCCATAAATGCGGTGCTCCGTTGGCTTAAATGATTTTCCGGGGTTTTTGTAGCCTATCCGAAGGCCCCTGTACAACGCTCAGGGGCAGGCCGCCTACCGGGGCCGCTCGCTCATCCTGGACAGGCTGTCCTGAACCAGCAAATGCATGCCTTCCAGGCCTTTGAGGGCTATTTTAAGCTGTTTTAAGGACCACGGGGGGATGGTGCGGGGATCGACCCGGTTGGACGGCTTGCGCCCGGCCTTGATGTCTATGATCTGCTGGCCCAGCATCGCCGACTGGATCAATTCGTGGGCCTGCATCAAATCCATGGCGTCCGTTTCGTTCAGCACTTTCTGCTCGACCAATATGCTGAGGCGGTCATGGGTGGATGTTTTTTCGATGCCGTGCTGCAGCGCCATGATGCGCGCACCGCCGATAATCGGCATCATGCCGTTCATTTTCAGCTCGATGCGCCCGTTATCCGTTTTCAGGCC
>DAOVVL010000214.1 GCA_030637205.1 Thalassospiraceae bacterium
CTCAGCAACGGGGGACAAGCGATAGAAGTTATCTTCGGGAACCGGGGGGGCGGCCGCGCAACCCGTCAACACCAACGAGACGCAAATGGCGCTTATGCCTGCAATCATCTTGTTCATATTCTCAAATCCCTCTCATGCGACACTTGCTTAGGTCACTTTCCCGGTGTTTTTTCCGCCGGCGGGGTGCCCGAAAGCAACAAGCCGGGGTTCTGGCGAATTTCGCGGCTAAACTCAAACATGTTGCGCGCGGTTCCTTCAACGTTCTGGTTCACGGTTTCAACATGACGCGCCAATGAGTCTGCGACGTATTGAAGGTCGTTGATCGACTGCTGAATGGCCGCGCGGTTTTCACCGACCATTGAATTGGTTACATCGAGCACCTTGTCCAGCTTGGCCTGGGTTTCGCTTAGATCGCGCGAAAGGGTAGCGAAGTTGGCCGTGCCTTCATCAAGATTTTGCACAATTTGCGGGGCGCGTTCCGTCAAATCATCAGCCAGGCTGGCAAATTGCTGAACCATGCGTTTGCCGTCTTCTTCCAACAATATGCCGACCGTGTCGACCGTGGCGGCGAAGCTGTCAGCGGTGCGGTTAATGGTAGCCAGCAGCGGGCGAATATCGTTTTCGGCAATGTCGGTGACTTCGCCTGCCATGTCCGACATGACCGCGAACAGGTCGGCGGCTTCACGACCGCGCACCTGTGCCTTGGGTTTCAACGCCGCGATGGATTTACCGGCATCAATATTAATGGTGATTGCAGACAACAGGCCCGATGATCCGATGCGCGCCAGACTGTCTTCGGGGATTTGCCAGCCTTCAATAACCTCGAAATCGACG
Source organism: Thalassospiraceae bacterium (assembly GCA_030637205.1). GTDB lineage: Bacteria > Pseudomonadota > Alphaproteobacteria > Rhodospirillales > Magnetovibrionaceae > DAOVVL01. The sequence goes on from DAOVVL010000214.1 coordinate 835, forward strand.
CGGAACTTCATCGCCCCGCTTTCGACCACCGGGGTCACTTCTTCGACCTGGCCGATGGGATAGCCTTCGTACAACACCTGGGTGCCGAACTTGACGCCGGTTACGTTACTATAAACGGCATAATACGGATCGGTCGCCCCGGTGCGCCCGGTTAACGTGGCGACCGCCACCACAAGACCGACCACCACGGCGCTGACAAACGCACCGACTGCCACATAGTTTATTTTGGGCGTATTCATTGAGGCCCCTTCCTTCCTATCCCCCGGTATCCTCACCGGTTAGTCTGCGCAAATACTCATCTGGATCAACTGTTTCGTCTTCGGCCCGCCGATTGAGCAGGTTTTGAATGCGTTCGCTGGGGTGGCTGCGGATTTCCTCGACGCTGCCGATAAACAGGATGTCGCCGCGGTCCAGCATGGTGATGCGGTCGGCGATCTTGAACGCGCTATCTAATTCATGGGTGACCACCACGATGGTCATGCCCATGGCGTCGCGCAACGTTAAGATCAAATCGTCCAGTGCCGATGAAACGACCGGGTCGAGCCCCGCCGAGGGTTCATCGAAAAACAAAATCCGGGGGTCCATCACAATGGCGCGCGCCACGGCGGCACGTTTGATCATGCCGCCTGAAAGTTCTGACGGCATCAGGTCTTCAAATCCGGCAAGGTTGACAACTTCAAGTTTCATGCGCGCCATGATTTCCATGGTCTTGCGGTCCAGCTTGGTATGTTCGTACAGCGGCAGCATGATGTTTTCGCCGACTGTCAGCGAACTGAACAACGCACCACCCTGAAACGCCACGCCAAAGCGTTTGCGCAACTCGAAAAATTCCTGCTTGGAAATTTTGGATATATCTTTGCCGAGAATACTGATGGTGCCCGATGTCTGCTTTTCCAACGCCATCAGATAACGCAGCAGCGTTGATTTGCCGGAACCGGAACCGCCCATAATCACCATGATCTCGCCTTGGTGAATATCAAGGCTGACGCCATTGAGGATCTTGCGCGTGCCGTAATGGGTCACAAGATCGCGGACCTCGATGACGGCTTCGGGCTGATCCTCATTTTTTTGCGCGGTTTCCATGTTCTTCTTCAAAACCCCTAGAGCGTCACGATGAAGGCAAACAACATGTCGGTCACCACCAGTGCCGAAATGCATTGCACCACGGCGCGCGTGGTCGCCTTGCCGACGCCTTCGGCGCCACCCTTGACCATAAACCCGTTCAACACCCCGATCAGCGCAATCAGAACGCCAAAGATCAAACTTTTGCCCAATCCGTGCATCAAGTCATCGACAGATAAAATCTCGATGGTCTGGTCGATGTAGGCCGCCATGGAAATATCAAGCATCAGGCCGACAAACAGCCCGCCGGCAAAAAGGCCGACGATGTCGCCAAAAAAGGTCAGGGCTGGCACCATCAAGATGCAAGCCAGCAACGCCGGAACCACCAGATAGCGCACCGGATTGATGCCCATGACTTCAAGGGCGTCAATTTCCTGGCTGATTTTCATGGTGCCCAGACGCGCCGCCAGCGCCGATCCGGAACGCCCGGCCACTAAGATGCCGGTGATGAGCGGGCCGAACTCGCGAACCATGGAAAATGAAATACCGATCACGACACGGCTTTCGGCGCCAAAGATCTTCAACGTGTGGATGCCCTGAATGGCCAGCATGATGCCGATGGTCCCGGTCATCACCGCCACAATGGGAACCGCACGAACACCAATTTCCATCATTTCATCAAAAATGGACGCCACCCGAACCGGTTGCTTCAACCGCGGTCCGACAAACAGCCAATAGAGGCTTTCGCCCAGCATCACGCCATGGCGGCCGATTTCTTCCAGCGCACCGAAAAATATTTTTCCGATGCGTTCGAATAATCTCGATACCGCGTTTTGCTGACTGGCGTTATTCATCTAGAAATCAACCCCCCTGGCGTTTCTGTGATCCTTTTGGATCGCGTGTTATTAGTCGCCTTGATTACCTGCCTTAATTACCAGAAAGCGCATCGGCCAAATTTTCATGGATGACAAACACGCCATCAAGGCGCGCCAGCTTCAAGACCCGAAGCGGCGCTTCGTTTATGGCTGCCAGGCTAAAATTGAGGTTCTTGTTGCGCGCCGCCTGAAAGGCTTCGACCAGCGAGGCCACGCCCGAGCTATCGATATAGCTGACCGCTGACATTTCAACCGTGATCGGCTTGCCATCGGTTATGCACTTTAATAAAGCTTCGCGCAGCTGCGGCGACGTTTGCAGATCGACCTCGCCTTCAAGGGCGACGACCTGGGTGCCGCTTTGTTCCGTAATCCCGATTTCCATTTGCTTCCCTCAAAATGTTGCCCGGACTTTTTAGCAGTCGTTTAGGCCTGTTCTTTATATAACGGTCTTTTCGACTATAGAGCTTTTTTCAAAACCAACAGATTTCCCTTTGTTTCACCAGGGCCGTCTGGCGGGTCGGTGAATTCTACGCTGTCCATGACTTGAGCAATAAAATGGGTGCCCAGCCCGCCCGGTCGGATGTCGTCGAGCGCGCGTGGATTGATGACTGACGGATCGACCTTGGGCGCGAAGTCACGGATATTTATAACAAAATCCCCTTTATCGCGGACGATGGCAATAACCATTTCGCCCCCGTTGGTGTCACGGTAAGCATGGCGGACCACGTTCTGGCAAGCCTCATCCACGGCCAACACGATATCCTGCGTGGTTTCCTTCCCATAGCCACAAGATGTCGCGGCAACCTCAACCACCCGGCGCACCATTTTCAGGCTTTCAGCCACAGCCGCCACGCTAATCGTGGCCAGCTCATGCGACCCTGTGTGCAAATCATCGGCCAAAGCGTCTTCTCCATTGCGGGCGTTGTCGCCGCCCCCGGCAGCCCGGATGCGCGCCGCCCGGCCATCATCGACCACCAAAATCGTCACATCGTCGCGAAGCGTGGGGCCTTCGTCCTTCAGGCACTGGGCCACAGACTTTACCCGGTCCAGCGGGGTGCTGTCTTTGCCTTCAACGATCTTTTCGCGAAAACCCACGGATCCCAATTCTTCGCCGTTGACGTATCCTTCGGTGACGCCATCGGTGAAAACGTAAAACGCGCCCCCATTCAACTGCAATTCCTGTTCTTCGGGGATTTTCCCCATGCCTAAGTCCGGCAAAATTCCCACCGGCGGCATGGTGGCTTCGAAATCTTCGAACTTGCCATCGGGGGTGTGAAACAAGGGCGGTTCGTGCCCGGCGTTGGCGAAACGCACCCGCCCGGTTTCAGGATCGTAGATGCCCGCCAGCATGGTCACGAACATACCGCGCGCCGCAGTTTCGTTTATTTCAGCATTGATGCGGCTTAACAACCTGCCGGGATGAGGCGTTTCCTTGCCCAGACAGCGAAACAGGCTGGCGGTTTTGGCCATCAACAGGGC
>DAOVVL010000129.1 GCA_030637205.1 Thalassospiraceae bacterium
GCGACCTGAACAGTGTCGCCCGGCAGCATGACGACGATCTTTTCCTGCTTCCACACGGTGGAACCGACCATGCCGATTACCGCCAGAGCCAGCCCGATGTGCGCGATGCTCATGCCCCATTGGGCGCGCGGCAGGCCGGCCAAGCGCCGCCAGGAATTGCCCAGCCCGGTTCTGAACAGTTTGATGCGCGAGGATATTTCCAGTGCCGTTCCGGCAATCAGCCACGCGGCCATTGCCAAACCAACTGCCACCAGCACCGCGCCATCATCGGTTAGCGCCAACACCAACGCAAACGTCGCCACCGTGATCACCGCGCCGCCACGCAGGCGGAACAGGGCTTCTTTCAGGTTACCGCGTTTCCACGACAACATCGGGCCAATGGCCATCACGATTACCACCGGCATCATCAACGGAATGAAGGCCGCGTTAAAGAACGGGGGACCAACGGAAATTTTATCGCCACTGATGGCATCGATAAACAGCGGGTACAGCGTGCCCAGCAACACCACGGCGGCGGCCACCGTCATCAACAGGTTGTTGAGCAACAGCGCGCCTTCACGCGATACCGGCTGGAACAGCCCGCCCGCTTTCAGTTCAGGTCCGCGCCACGCAAACAACGTGAACGATCCGCCGACCACCATCAACAGCAGCACCAGAATGAACACGCCACGTTCGGGATCAGACGCAAACGAATGCACACTGGTCAGCACGCCCGAGCGCACGATGAACGTGCCTAAAAGGGAAAACGAAAACGCGACTATGGACAAAAATATGGTCCAGCCTTTAAGCGTATTGCGCTTTTCCACCACGATCGAGCTGTGCAGCAAGGCGGTGCCCACCAGCCACGGCATGAACGATGCGTTTTCAACCGGGTCCCAGAACCACCAGCCGCCCCAGCCCAGCTCATAGTACGCCCACCATGAGCCCAGCCCGATGCCAAAGGTGAGAAACACCCACGCGGCCAGGGTCCACGGGCGCACCCAACGCGCCCACGCCGCATCGACGCGACCTTCGATCAGCGCCGCGATGGCAAACGAGAAAGCAATGGAAAACCCGACGTAGCCCAGATAGAGAAACGGCGGGTGAAATGCGAGCCCCGGATCCTGCAACAACGGGTTCATGCCGCGCCCGTCCAGAGGGGCTGGGAACAACCGTTCAAACGGGTTCGAGGTGAAAAGAATGAATAGGTAAAAACCGATGGCGATCAGCGCCTGAATAGAAACCACGCGGGCTTTTAAGGTCGGCGGCAGGTTGCGCCCAAACACCGCCACGGCGGCGCCGTAAATGGCCAGAATATAGACCCACAACAGCATCGAGCCTTCGTGGTTGCCCCACACGCCGGACACTTTATATAACATCGGTTTCGCTGAGTGCGAGTTCGAGACCACGTTCAGCACCGAAAAATCTGAAACCACAAACGCGTACGTCAGCGATAAAAACGAAACCGTGACCAGCGAAACCTGCAACACCGCCGACGGCACGGCAAAGCGCATCCACGCCTTGTCACCGCGCGCGGCACCGACCATCGGCACCACCGCTTGGAACAGCGCCACCATCAAGGCCAGAATCAGGGCAAAGTGACCGATTTCAATAACCACTGGATTCCCCTTCGGGTTTGGATTGGCCGTCGCCGGCAGGTTCTTTCCATTGGCCCGACTTCTTGATCGCGTCGGCTACTTCGGGCGGCATGTAATTTTCATCGTGCTTGGCCAGCACTTCGGTCGCATTAAATACGCCGCCTTGGAAACGGCCTTCGGTAACCACGCCCTGGCCTTCGCGGAACAGGTCGGGCAACAGGCCTTCGTAGCGAACGTCAACGGTGTTTTCCAAATCGGTTACTTTGAAAAAGATAACAGCCGTGCCTGCTTCGCGCTTGACCGATCCATCTTCGACCAGGCCGCCCAGACGCAGGCGTTTGTCCGGGCCGGGCTGTTTGGTCACGATGTCGGTGGGGCTGTGAAAAAAGACGATATTTTCTTCAAAGGCGAACATCACCAAGCCCACCGCGATGCCCAAAAGGGCCATGGCAATAATGACGAAGGTTAAACGCTTGTGTTTGCGTTTCATGCGCTTGCGGCTCCTTTAATCTTTTTATTCTTTTTTGCCGGCTTGGGCGGAAAGGCGCTCGAACGCAGCATTGGTGCTGCGTGCGGCGCGGATGGAAAAGATCGCGACCACGACCATGATCAATGCGGTCAGCCCGTATGCGGGCCAAACGAATGCGGCGTAACCGCCCATATCAAAAAATTCGCTCAAAGCGTTCTCCAATTACAGTTTAGTTACCCACCGTGTACCTGTCTCAGGCGCATGATGCGGACTTTATTATCAACCAGTTCGGTGCGCATACGGATCATCAGGACCCATACATAGTAAGCCTTGAACGCCAGCGCCATAATCAAAAGCGGCCACAACATAGAAGGATCAATGCTTGATCCGCCCATTTTGATCACGCTGGCAGGCTGGTGCAGGGTGTTCCACCAATCGACCGAAAATTTGATGATCGGAACGTTGACGAACCCCACCAGCGCCAACACGGCCGAAGCCTTGGCCGCCCGGGTGCGGTCATCGAACGCGCCTTGCAACGCCATGTAACCGATATACAAAAACAGCAATACCAGAACTGAGGTCAGGCGTGCATCCCACACCCACCACGTGCCCCACATGGGCTTGCCCCAAAGCGATCCGGTGGCCAGCGCCAAAAACGTAAACGCAGCGCCGATCGGTGCGGTGGCGCGCGCGGCAACGTCTGACAGCGGATGCTTCCAGATCAGCGATACCGCGCTGGCAACGGCCATGATGGTGTAACAGAACATCGCCATCCAGGCTGCAGGCACATGCACATACATAATGCGCGCGCTTTCGCCCTGCTGGTAATCACCGGGCGACGCGTACAGCCCCATATAAAGGCCGGCGGCCAGCGATATAAAAAAGATGCCCGCGGCCCATGGCTGGATATACCCAGCGAGCCTCAGAAATCGGGTCGGGTTGGCGAAGCGGTGGAGGTCGGCCAATGTGTGTTCCCCATGTTTGCTTTATTAATTGGTTGGTTTTGTAATTTGGGCTTGGGCCGTTTTACCCAAAACGGGCGATGATTTCTACAAGGATTGAAGGTTTGGCAGAAGGGCGTGGCCAAATTGAGGCAAAAGCCCCATTTCTGCCCCTTTTTTGGGGCTTTGCAATTGCGAATTATTCCAGCGCCTATTCAAGAGATTGACGCAGCCCGGCGGCACCGGCGAACGGCGCCAACGCCAGCGATCCTGCGAAAAAGCCGCCCAGGATCATCAACTGGGCCTGATATTCATAACCGCCGATGGCGCCATCCACCGCCGAGACCCCGAAAATCAGCACCGGGATATAAAGCGGCAACACCAACAGCGACAACAGCACCCCGCCACGCCGAGACCCCAAAATCAGGGCCGCGCCCACGGCACCGATCAGGCTTAATGACGGCGTGCCCAACAACAACGCCAAAATCAGGACACCAAAGCCCCCCGCGTCCATCTGCATCAGTACCGCCAGCACCGGGGCCGCGACGATCAGCGGCAGACCCGTTGTGATCCAGTGCGCGACCACCTTGGCCAGCACGGTGACTTCCATCGGCAGGCTGGATAACGCCAACAGTTCCAGCGAGCCGTCTTCATAATCGGTTTGAAACAGCCGTTCCAGCGACAGCATCGCCGCCAACAGTGCCGCCACCCAGATGACGCCCGCCGAAATGCGTTCCAGCACACCGGGTTCCGGCCCCACGCCAAACGGGAACAGCACCACGGCGATGACAAAAAACACCACCACCATGACGCTATCCATGCCTTGGCGAAACGCGAGGCTGAGATCACGACGGATCAGGAAAATGAATTGCCCCATAACTTTAAGCTGCTCCTGCGAACGGATAGCCTAATGGATGGGTGGCGGCAAAGTCCGCGAGGTCCATCACGGTGGCCGCGTCCAAGTCGATATCGGCGTGTGTTGATAACACCACCGCCCCGCCGCTTTCGCGGTGCTTGCGAATGGCGGTATCCAACAGGCCAATGGAAGCCCGATCAAGCGCCGTGGTCGGCTCATCGAGCAACCACAAAGGCGCAGGTGCCGCAATAATGCGCGCAAGGTTAACCCGGCGCTTTTGCCCCGCCGACAGGAACCGCCCGGCCACGTCGGCCAGACGCCCGGCATCAAACGCATCGAGCGCACCCAGAATATGTTCATCGTCGATCTTGCCGCCGCGCACGCCCGACCAGAAACGCACGTTTTCCAGTCCCGTCAGTACCGGTTTAACGGCATCGTGGTGGCCGACGTAATGCAGCCTTAAAGCGTGTTCGTCGAAATCATCGAGGGTATTTTCGCCCTTCCACAAAAGGCTTCCCTCTGCGGGGGCCAACAAGCCCGCCATCAAGCGCAACAGCGACGATTTACCCGCCCCGTTGGGGCCGATCAGCACCAGCGCGCCGCCTTCGGCCAAATCGAAGTTGAGGTCCTGGAAGACGATGCGTTCGCCGCGCACACAGGTGAGGTTTTTGCCCTGAAACAAATCTTGAGACCTATCATTAAAACGAATGTCACACTTGGATTGCGGACCTTAGAGCATCCTGATCGAAAAACAAGGACCGGACACCAAGGCAAGGGACACGGGCCCTGAAAATCTTTCAAAAAAAAGACCGGGTTTCGAAAAACCCGGTCTTAGAGGTAGTCAGCACTGCGATAATCACTTCTGTAGTAAAATTAGAAAGAGGCCGACGGGCCGGAGAGAGAGGGGAGGGGGGAACCTCTGATTGCCCGTCTTCCTTGATGATGATTAGAACGCCTGAATGTGACCCAAATGTGTCACAAAGGGGGAAATGTCGTGGCTTCACCCGCCTTCTCTCTTTTTGCGTTATTTGCCCCCAAATTCTTGCGAATAATTTGGACTTAAGGGGCGAAAATGCGCATATATAAGGCCGCTCATATAGGCTCGTCGGCCATTGACCCACAGCCCATCCAAGAATAACCCCGCCGCCTAAGGAGAAGTCACCATGCCCGGACCCGACGTTAATACCCTGAGAACCCTCAACGTGGGCGGCAAGGATTATGATTATTTCTCCATCCCCGCGGCGGGCGAAGCCGGGCTGGGTGATGTGGCCAGCCTGCCCTTTTCCATGAAGGTATTGCTGGAAAACCTGTTGCGCCATGAAGACGGGCGCACGGTTTCTTCTGATGACGTAAAGGCCGCCGCGAACGGGACGGCCGGGCGCGAAATAGCGTACCGCCCCGCGCGCGTACTGATGCAGGATTTCACCGGCGTGCCCGCCGTGGTCGATCTGGCTGCCATGCGCGACGCCATGCAGGCCGTTGGTGGTGATCCTAAGAAAATTAACCCACTATCACCTGTTGATCTGGTCATCGATCATTCGGTGATGATCGATTTTTCCGGCACCGACGACGCGCTTGAGAAAAACGAGGCAATGGAATTCAAGCGCAACCGCGAACGTTATGAATTTTTGCGTTGGGGTCAGGGCGCGTTTGATAATTTCCGCGTGGTACCGCCCGGCACCGGCATTTGCCATCAGGTCAATGTTGAAAATCTGGCGCAAGTGGTCTGGACGTCTGAGGGCGTTGAGACCGGAGGCAATCCGGTCGCCTACCCCGACACGTTGGTCGGCACCGACAGCCACACCACCATGGTCAACGGTCTGGCGGTGCTGGGCTGGGGCGTCGGCGGCATCGAAGCCGAAGCCGCCATGCTGGGCCAGCCCATTTCCATGCTGATCCCCGAAGTTATCGGGTTTAAAATGACGGGAAGTTTAAGCGAAGGCACCACGGCCACGGATCTGGTATTGCGCATTGTTGAAATGCTGCGCGAACTGGGCGTGGTTGGAAAGTTCGTTGAATTTTACGGCCCCGCGCTGGATCACCTAAGCCTACCGGATCGCGCCACCATCGCCAACATGGCGCCCGAATACGGTGCCACGTGCGGCATTTTCCCCATTGATAGCGAAACCATCAATTACCTGAACTTCACCGCGCGCGATCCTGAACGGGTGGCACTGGTTGAGGCTTATGCAAAAGCACAAGGCATGTGGCGCGATGCAAACTCGCCGGACCCGAAATTTTCCAACACGCTGGAACTGGACATTTCCACCGTTGAGCCGTCACTGGCCGGCCCCAAACGCCCGCAGGACCGCATTGCGTTAACAAAAGCCAGCAACGCGTTCACCGATGCGCTTAAAAGTCTGGGAAGCACCGATACGGTGCGCGAAGCAGACGTCAAAGACCGGGA
>DAOVVL010000282.1 GCA_030637205.1 Thalassospiraceae bacterium
AATGAACATCAATTTGCTCTTTTTGCAGTTTGTCAGTTGCCTCACCGGCATCTATTTTGTCCGCAATGGCGGCAAGGGGCGAACTAATTAATATAATAATTAGTAGACTTAAAAGAACTATTTTTTTCATTTTTTTACCTCTCTTTCGGCATTTGCGTTTGCCCATGCCAACGGCAAAAAAGGATTAGAAACTGGCTGAAATATATATCGGCATAAATACTGGTATACTTTAGTGCGAGTTTGGAGAGTTATCAGCGTATATCTATGATATTAGACAAGTGTATAAACGCCACCGCAACTGGATTTCCGATAGGTACGTCATTGAAGCTGATTGAAGACAGCCCTAAGCCTCCGGCCCCTATTCTATCGAGATTCCCATCCACGACCGTGCGGCTGCTGTTTGAAACAAAAATTTGAAGAACGCCCGCTTCAGCCAAATGTTGGATGATCGCCCGTGCGCCCGGCATCGGGGCCGCTTGATCGATATGAGCGATATATCAGGCTTCGATTTCGTATAGCCATTGCTCGCGGTTCATGCAGCGGCTCGCTGGCGATCAAGGTTCCGTCGATATCCCAAGCGACTGCACGCCATTTTCGCTTCAACTTTCGGTCTCTTTTGCCATCTTGAGAAACAGCGGACTCAGCTGCTCGTAAAGCTCCCGATAGTGAGCGAAACGCTCGTTGTAGAACGCATGATTTTTCGGGTTCGGCGAAATGAGGGGGCCGCTTTTGATGAAGCGGTTGACACCGGTCCAGTCGGAAACGGCACCGGTTCCCATGCCGGCCAGCCATGCGGCTCCCAGGGACGAACCGGGATGATTGGCGAGCAGTTGAACCGGCATACCCAACACGTCGGCGGCGATTTGCATCCACACGCGGCTCGCGGTTCCCCCGTCCGAGGCGAGGATGCGATGCACCGGATAGCCGATATCCTGCAGCACATCAATGTGGTGACGAAAGCCGAAGGCGGTTCCTTCAAGAAGAGCGCGCCAAAGGTCCCCGATGTCGTTGCTGAGGCTGAGACCCGTGAATGTGCCACGTGCCGAATGGTCGTGGATGGGTGTCTTTTCACCGAGAAAATAAGGCAGGGCAAGGATCCCATTGGCGCCCGGGGGTACTTTTTCGGCCAAGGCATCGAAGCGTGCGTGGGGGCTTGAACACGAACCGGCGTCGTCCGGAAGGTTGGCCGCGAATTCCGCAACGAACCAGTTCAACAGCGATCCCGTTGTGGCCATGCAGCCGTTTGGCATATAGAGGTCCGGGACGATGTGGAAATCGGTAAACAGCCGGGCGTCGGGTTGAACCCGATTGGTCGCAGCAAGGATATCGCCTGCGCCGCCGAATTTGATCAGGATGTCGCCGGCGTCGATGACGCCGGCAACATAAGCAGAAGCAACATGATCGGCACAGCCGGCGATGACCGGCGTACCTTCCGCAAGCCCGGTGGCCGAAGACGCCTCCCGGTTTACCGTGCCAATGATTTCATGCGACGCCTCGGGGGGTGGCAGGACCGCAGGGTCGATATGGCCAAGGGCGATGAGATCGGGTACCAGTGCCCGCGTTTCCAGGGACAGGAAGCCGGCCTCGAGGGCCCAGTTCTGCTCGATAAACCGGTTGCCGGTGAGTTTCCAGTTGATAAAGTCGTAAGATCCGAAGACGGTGGCTATCCGCTTAAAGACATCGTTTTCGTGCCGTTTAATCCAGCGCAATTTGTTCGCAACGAGTTGCTGGTTGATGCCGTTCCCCGTGAGTTGAAGGAAATGCGCCGGATCAATTTCTTCTTTGATTTCTGCCACCTCGGCACCGGAACGCCCGTCGCTTTGTTGAATTGACGGACGCAGCAAATGCCCCGATTTATCCAGAAGAACGACGGCCGGAACCATGCCGGTAACGCCGACTGCGGTTATATCACCGGCCTCAAACCCTGATTTTTCAAGAAGTTCCGTAACAATAGCGCAGACGTTGGCCCACCATTGTTCTGGGTCTTCTTCGGACCAACCGGGATTGGGCGAGGACAAAGTCACTGGCCTCTTGGCAGTCGCCAGGATCCGGTCTCCATCATCGGCCAGAAGGCCGATCGTCGATGTCGTGCCGATATCAAGTCCGAAAAAAACAGGCATTGGCTCACCTAATGGAATTTACAACATCCATGAATCTTTTCACCCGTTCGCCATCGACCGGATTCCATGTATCTCCGTCGACTTTGAAGTGCGTGCCGATAACGCACCCGTCGGCAACGCTGAAAACGTCACGAACATTATCGAGGTTGACGCCTGTGTTGGCGCACAAGGGAACATCACCGACGGCATCACGAACGACCCTGAGGTCTGCTTGTTCGGCTGGTTGCCCGGTAAGGGGGCCGGAGACCAATATGGCATCGGCTAGTGATGAGAACACAGCACTTTTTGCCCGCAATCCGATGGAGCGCGTGTCAAGAGGGGAGGCGAATTCGGCATTGATATTGAACAGAAGTTTGAGGTCTTGGCACCCGAGCGTCCTGCGCAAGCGCAGCGCGTCGGCACAATTTGGTTCCCACAGCCCCATGTCGGAAGCGAAGAGGCCGGTGAAAATTTCACGGGCAAAGGAAGCCCCTGTGGCGCAAGCGATGGCGACACTGCCGCAGGGATCCCACAGATAGTTGACGCCGAAAGGCATCGTTAAAATAGGTTTCACTGCCGTGATAATGGCGGTCATCGCGGCAATACCTTCTTGCGGCGCTTTGAGTTTATAAGGACGGTCGTTTTCGTTGCCGAACATGATGGCATCGACCCCGCCTTGCTGAAGGTTTTCGATATCCTTGACGACGCCTTCGATCAGTTTGGGCATACCGCCGTCACTGTCGTACAGCGGCGTGCCAGGAAGTGCGCCAATATGGGCCATGGAGATGACGGCTTTTGATTTGGTGTTGAAAAAGTCAAAAATCATTGGTTTCTCCCAAGTTTAGCTATATTGGTTGTAAGTTGTATAAAACTTCCAAAGTATGGCGCAATACCTAACATGAAAAGAGCGCAATTAAAACAATAATCCTCGGTAAACTCTAAACGATGCCTGAGACTCCCAGAGTTTGACAGTTACAGGATTTGGCGGTTCACAATCCATTCCTTCCCTCGCCTGTCTGCGGGGAGGTCATTGAATTAACCAAAAATCGCTTGCAATTTACTATTAACATCTATACGATGCCATGATTTGCGGTGAAGGTTTCAGCCATATCCCAGTTTGATGCAGTGGTATGGGCTTATTCATGTTCAGGGACCCGGCGGGCGGTGCGAAAAAAGAGATACCGCCTGTGGCTGAGAAGAGGATTCGTATTATGCGTCGATTCGTCAGCACTTTATTGCCCCACACTGTGTTGATCGTATTTAGCAGCATTATCCTC
>DAOVVL010000211.1 GCA_030637205.1 Thalassospiraceae bacterium
ACGGCGCATTTGCGCCCGACTACCGTTTGCACACGTAAACGTTCCCAACACGCCTTGCCAAATGGATAACGGGCCTGAAAGCTTTTGCTCTCAGGCCCATTTTTTGACTTCAGGTGTGTTCGGTTATTCCGTCTTGGAAGACCCGTACAAGCCTGGAAATTCCTCATACATGCCTCGTTCTGCATGCTTGTGACAGATGATGCAGTTCGAGCCAGCTTTGTAACCCACGTCTTCGGACATCAGCCGGTACTTTTTGGTTTTGTGGTGACGCGTCCATCCCGGCGTAACCGTAATGCGAATGGGATCGACCAGGCCTTTTTTTGCCCACTGCTTGACCATCATGCGCGAAGGTGTGGTATCGCGGGCGTTCATCGCTTTTGATACCAGATAGGCTTCAATGTGTTTAACCGATTTGTCATCCAGGCTGGCATCTTCGCCAAAGTGGTTGCTGAGATTGGCCATGATCTTTTTCCAGCCGCCCATGGTCAGGCGGTTGGGCGGAAACACCATGTGGCAATCGCCACATTCTGAACGGGTCATCTCGTCTTGGACCGTATAGGGCCGTTCGCCCGGATCGATTGCGCTGGCGCCTGTGGCGCTTAAGCCCAGTAATACGGCCACAAGCACAAAAGCAAATCTATTAAGCATTTAGGTCAACTCCCCATTAAATAAGATTAGAATCAATAAAGGCGCCCAGCCCAACTGAGCGCGCAATGTAATGGGGCACAAATGAACCAAGCCTGAATGCAGCAAGAATAATTTTCTGGGTATTCCCAAAATTGATCCGCATAATATTAGAAGCATGGAAAATAGTGCATTTCGCACCCATTTTGGGGCAACAGAAAGCCCGGCGAGGGTAGGAAAGAGATGGCAAAAGTTGATGGAAAAGGAATCGTCAGGCGGCTTAAATCTGAGATATCAGCCCTAGAGTCCCGGCTTGATGAGAATAACCAGCTTATGGTGGCCTTGCGCGAACAACTCAAGGCGCACGAGGATCACACGGCCTCGGACCGACGAACCCAGGTTTTTCGCCGTGCCGCCATTGATATGGTTCCACAAGATGAAGACCGGGAGTTCTCCAATCTTAAACCGGTATTGGTCAAGGATATGAGCGACGCGCTGGTCGTCCTCGGGTCACGTCTGGATCACAAGTATGCCGAGATCAATGCCCTTAGCGAAATATCACAACGCATCAACGCAGGCATATTTTTTGATGAAGTCCTCGACCATGTGTTTGAGCATTTCCAATCTATCATCCCGTATGACCGTATTGGCGTCGCCCTGACTGAGAAAACTGAAAATGGTGTTTCTCTGGTTCGCGCACAATGGGCTCGGGCCAATTACGATACATTATATATACACAAGGGATATGCCGCCGCCATGAAGGGTAGTAGCCTTCAAGATATCGCCGATAGTCGAGAGCCGAGAATTCTCAACGATCTAAACGAATACCTCAGCAATAACCCAAAATCGCACTCCACGCGCTTGATTCTCAGGGAAGGTATTCAATCAAGCCTAACTTGCCCGTTGATCGCGCGCGGCAATGTTATCGGCTTTATATTCTTTTCCAGCCGTCAGGTTTCTGCATATCAGGATTCGCACGTTGAGCTGTTTTCACAAATCGCCGGCGAACTTGCAATGACACTGGAAAAAAGCCGTGCCTATGAGGATTTGTATCTCAGAAACGAGTTCATCAAGAAAGTATTTGGCCAATACGTAACGAGCGAGGTCGTCGATGCAGTTTTAAAAAGCGATGGTCCACTGGCGTTGGGTGGCGAACGCCGAACCGTTACGGTGTTGATGGCTGACCTAAGAGGCTTCACGCCGATGTCTGAACGCCTTTCACCTGAAGAAGTGGTTGATGCGCTTAACGTCTTTCTGGGAAAGATGACAGAAGTGGTGATGAAATATGGCGGTAGCATCGACAACTTCATCGGCGATGCCGTTATGGCTGTTTTTGGAACACCGATAGCGAAGTCTGATGATGTTGAATGTGCTGTGGCATGCGCCATCGAAATGCAGAACACGATGGCAATGGTCAATGAAGAAATTGAAGGCCGGGGCTTGCCTGACCTGACTATGGGAATCGGCATCAGCACTGGCGAAGTTGTGGCCGGCAACATCGGTTCGGAAATGCGCGTTAAATACAGTGTTATTGGCAATACCGTGAACCTGGCGGCACGCATCGAAAGTATCGCTAGCGGGGGGCAAATCTTTACCACCGAAGCTACATTCAAGGAAGTACAGGATGTCGTACATAGTGCAGGCAATTTAAGCGTTCAGCTAAAGGGGCTGAGTAATCCAGTGCCCATATACGAAGTTATTGGAATTGATGGTAAGTACGCCATTCGCAAAACCGATGCCGGCAGCGATGGTGCCTAAATCCTCTCACCGGGCGACACAGTTGGGAGGTAATTTTTCAGGTACCCTGACTTCCTAGATTTTGTGTCATTTATTCGTTCATTTTCAGGGGTTAATAATTGTGCTGTTTACTTATATATAAGGGTGTGGTGTTTAGGCGCTCTTGGGCCGAATGGCTCAGTCTGGGCGACCTCAATAATAACAACAATAAAAACAAAGGTTTACTTGCATATGACCAACCGACAAACCACCCAGGACCCGTATTTCGAAGCCCACGTCTTTTGCTGCACCAACGAGCGCCCTGCTGAGCACCCGCGCGGATCATGCAAGGCCCGCGGTGGCGAAGAGTTGCGCGAATATATGAAAGCCCAGGCCAAGGCCCGCGGCCTGAACGACCGCGTGCGGATCAATTCTTCCGGCTGTCTCGATCGCTGCGAACTGGGGCCGTGTGTGGTGATTTATCCCGATGGCATTTGGTATGCTTATAAAAACGAAGCCGATGTTGATGAAATTCTTGATCGCCACATCATCGGCGGTGAAGTGGTCGAACGCTTGGTAATAGCGCCCGATCAACAACCTTCAAGCCCGGTGGCAAGCCCGGCGGAAAACCCGGCAAAACTGCATTTGAAAATCAGCGCCATCGAAGACCTGACCGCGAACATCAAACGTTATGTTCTGGTCGCTGAAGATGGCGGCGAATTGCCCCCTTTTCAGGCAGGCGCGCACATCAATATTGATACCGCAATAGACGTGACCCGGTCCTATTCACTGGCAAATGATCCTGCGGTTCGTGGCCACTATGAAATCGCCGTCAAACGTGAAGTCGAAGGGGCCGGGGCATCGGGTTGGATGCATGATGCGTTGCAGGTTGGCTCGGTTATCGAAGCCTCTGCGCCCGCCAATAATTTCACCTTGGATCAAAAAGCCGGCGCACACATTTTGGTGGCCGGTGGCATCGGGATCACGCCGGTGCTTTCCATGGCACGCCAGTTAATGCGCGAAGGCGCAGACTTTGCCTTTCACTATTGTGCAACTGCGGCTGAAGATGCGGCGTACGTTGACGAAATCACCAAGGAATTTGCTGAACGCGCACACTTTCATTTCGATGGCGGCGATCCGGCCAAGGGCATTGATCTGGAAAAGGTTCTGGCCAGCCAAGGCGATGATACGCACCTGTACGTTTGCGGACCCGGCGGCCTGATGGATGCGGTAATCGATGCCGCGCGGGCCAGAAACTGGTCTGAAGATGTCATTCACTATGAATTTTTCACGCCCAAAGCCGCCCAAAACACCGAAGATGACGGATCGTTCACGGTTCGCATTTCTTCAACGGGTCAGGAACTGGAAGTTCCATCCGGCCAGACCATTTTGGAAACGCTGCGCGCCAACGGGCTTGAGGTCGCCAGCGCCTGTGAAGGCGGAATTTGTGGAACCTGCAAGACCACACCGCTGGGCGGCGCGGCTGATCATCGCGATCAGGTGTTGAACGAAGGTGAGCAAAGCAAAAACCAGTCTGTCATTTTGTGTGTTTCACGCGCACAAGCCGGGGAAGTGTTGGTTCTCGATCTGTGATTGAGGCAGTTTAGCAAAGGGGGCATTCAGTGCGCACATCGGAGCCGAGCGACCCAATAGATAAAGTCCTGGGCGTGCTGCTTGCGGGCGGCCAAGCGCGGCGCATGGGCGGCGGCGATAAATGCCTGTTGGAACTGGGTGGTAAATCGCTGCTGGCACATACGCTCGAACGCATCCATGGCAGCGTCGATGCGCTGATCCTGAACGCACCGGGCGACCCGGAACGCTTCTCGGACTTTGGTCTGGAAGTGGTTGGCGATGTTATTGATGGCTTTGCCGGCCCGCTTGCCGGTGTGCTGACCGGCCTTGAATGGGCGGCGCAAAACCGCGAAGACATCCACTGGGTTGCGAC
>DAOVVL010000274.1 GCA_030637205.1 Thalassospiraceae bacterium
GAAGGGTTGGCTCATAAGCGAGCAGCGCCTTGGAAATACCGTGGCGAACCGCGCCGGCCTGGCCGGACAATCCACCGCCCGTAACCGTGGCAACCACATCAAACTGGCCTTCGCGCTCAGTCGTGACGTAAGGCTGGTTGATGATCATGCGCAACACGGGCCGAGCAAAATACACGTCCTGTTCGCGACCGTTGACGGTGACCTTGCCGTTACCGGGCTTGATCCATACGCGCGCGATGGCGTTTTTGCGTTTACCGGTTGCGTATGCACGACCCTGTGCATCAATGACCGGTTCTACCGGAGCAGCAATAACGGTTTCAGGTGCCACAACTTCAGCACTGCCTTCAACGGCAGCGGCAGGCGCTGCCATCAGGTCTTTAAGGTCTTCGAGCGTTTTTGTTTCTTCGGCCATCAGACTTACGCGCTCCTTGTGTTCTTGGGGTTCATGGAGGCGATGTCCAGAACTTCAGGGTTCTGCGCCGTATGGGGATGTTCGCTGCCGACATAGACGTGCAGCTTGCGCATCTGGCGGCGGCCCATGGGTGAGCGGTTAATCATGCGCTCAATCGCTTTTTCGACCACCCGTTCCGGGTGCTTGCCGCCAAGGATCTTGTCCATGGTGCGCGACTTGATGCCGCCCGGATGCCCGGTGTGCCAGAAGAATTCCTTATCGGTCAGTTTGCGACCGGTAAGTTTGATCTTTTCAGCGTTAATCACGATGATGTTGTCACCGCAATCGATGTTGGGGGTGTACATGGGTTTGTGCTTGCCGCGCAAACGCATGGAAATGATGCTCGCCATACGGCCGAGAATCAGTCCGTCGGCATCGACGACGAACCACTTTCTTTCGACCTCAGACGGTTTAGCGGAATAGGTATTCATGTTGAACCCGGTCCTTGCTCTATAAAGGTTAGTGGCGGCCCTCAATCATGGGAAACCGCCGGATCGCGCGTTTTGTACTAACTTCCCCCCGCCCCGTCAACTCATTTAAATGGCGGACGGCTGGAAAAGCCCAACTATTTCAATGCGCTAATTTCGCGGTATTATTTTACCCCCAAATATGGCGGGTTTTCAGCCCCGGTGGCCCCGCCCCTTGTCTTTTTCACCCGATCCAACCACCATGAGCCCATGAACCAGACAGATTCCCCCATCTTGCGGTCCGATCAGGACCACGTGGCCAGCCTTACCCTGAACCGCCCCGCCCGGATGAACGCCATGAGTATTGATCTGCTGGAGGCCTTGAGCCGCGAGCTTGATGCGATCGGTGCGGATAAAAACGTGCGTGTGGTCATTATTCAGGGCGCGGGCAAGGTCTTTAGCGCCGGCCACGACCTGAAAGAGTTGCTGGAGCTGGAAAAAAGCGCGCCTTCGTGCCAAAGCGCGTTTAACGCCTGCACCGACGTCATGGTCAAAATTCAGAAACTGCCCCAGCCGGTGATCGCGCGCGTTCACGGCATTGCCACCGCGGCGGGTTGCCAGTTGGTCGCCGCGTGTGATCTGGCGATAGCTTCTGACAGCACACGCTTTGCAACATCGGGCATAAACTTAGGCCTGTTCTGCGCAACGCCGTTGGTGCAGCTATCGCGCGCCGTTGGTAAATCGGCAGCCCTTGAAATGACCCTGACGGGACGTTTCATAAATGCAGACGAAGCCGCGCGCATCGGGCTGATCAGCCGAGCCGTGGGTGAAGACATTCTCGACGCCGAAGTTGAAAACCTGGCGCTGGAAATTGCATCCAAATCGCCCACCGCCATCACCATGGGCAAGGAACTGTTTTACAAGCAACGCCACCTTGACCTTGAAGCCGCCTATGCGCTGGCGGGTGAAACCATGCACAACAACATGCAACAAAGCGAAACCCGTGAAGGCATCAAGGCGTTTGTTGAAAAACGCGCTGCGCCCGAATGGAAAAACCGCGAATGAGCGGACCCGATGAGACTGACGACCTGCTGGTCGGGATTCTGGAAAGTGTCACCACCATTGCCATGGTTGGGGCCTCGGCAAAACCGGCGCGACCATCACACCGGGTGATGGGATTTTTGCTCGATCGCGGCTATCAGGTGTTCCCGGTCAATCCGGGGCTTGAAGGCCGCGAAATTCACGGCCAGAAAGTCTACGCCAGCTTATCCGATGTCCCCGCACCGTGCGACATGGTGGATGTATTTCGCAACTCCAACGCCGCCGGGGATGTTTGCCTGCAAGCAGCAAACCTTGCAGATGAAAAAGGCTTCAAGGTGGTGTGGATGCAGTTGGGCGTCGAAAACGAAGCCGGTGCCAAAGTCGCGCGCGAAGCAGGCCTGGTGGTGGTGCAGAACCGCTGCCCGTTGATCGAAATCGAACGCCTTAAATTATAGGCCTTAAATTTAGGCGAAGTTTATTCGCCCGGCTGCATGGCCGCCTTGGGCAATTGTGCAGACGGTTCGCGCGGCAATAAAAACGCAACGGCAAACCCCACCGTGGCGACCGACGCCAGCACCACAAACAGCCAGTAAAACCCGCCGGTGAGATCATAG
Source organism: Thalassospiraceae bacterium (assembly GCA_030637205.1). GTDB lineage: Bacteria > Pseudomonadota > Alphaproteobacteria > Rhodospirillales > Magnetovibrionaceae > DAOVVL01. The sequence goes on from DAOVVL010000274.1 coordinate 2,514, forward strand.
ATCGCGCCTTCCATCAGCACCGCAAGGCCGCTGACGCCAAACGCCAGTATAAATTTAAGACCAAACGCCAGCGCGCGCCACTGGGCCGGTGCATATTTGGCAACCAGTGAATTTTCAGCCGGAAGCGATGCCTGATTGGCCGATACCATGACCATGACGATCACCAATAACGCGGCCCCGCCCAAATTGGCCGCAACCACCATCACCGGGATCTGGGCCAGGAAGCTTGCGATGTAAACCACCTTTAACGGGAACACGTCGCACATTTTTCCGGCAATAATCTGAAAGCCCCCGGCCACGATATAAACCGTTGCCACCATGGCGGACACGCCAAAGATTCCGTCACCGAAAAATTCGCTCGCACGAACCGAAAATACCTTGGGCAGCGCGGGGCTGGTGGCCTGATAAATAATGCCGGTACACAACATGGTGACGGCCAGAACCAGGATTACGCGCACCATTTCGCCCTTAACCACGGGCGGCTGTTCGGTGCGGTCCGACTTGGTTTCGGTGATGGCGCCCCGGCGAACTTTTGCTATAAACACGATGCCAATAATTGTCATGAGAACACCGGGAACCCAAAACGCCGCACGCCAGCTGAACAGGTCGGTCAACAGCCCGGCGCTTAACGCCGCCACCGATGGCCCAATGGTACCAAACACACCATTGATGCCCAACGCCGTGCCGCGATTGACCGCATTTTTAACCAGCCATGCAATGCCGACCGGATGGTAGATGGACCCGAACAACCCGGTCAGGCCAAGAAAAACCGCAATCATCAATGGCGTTGTTGCAAAGCCCGTCAACGTCATGGCCAGTCCGGTGCCGATAAAAAACACGCCCATCATGCCAACCGCCGACCACTTGTCAGATATCCATCCGGCAAAGGGTGCGGCGACGCCATACAGTATATTGCCCACAACGATCAGGCTGACCACTTCGCCGTGGGTCATCCCCAGATCGCCTTCAAGCGCCAGTGCCAC
>DAOVVL010000044.1 GCA_030637205.1 Thalassospiraceae bacterium
CGCGGATTGGTGATGGGCAACTTGACGATGCGGCCCACAGGATGGTGCGTATTGCGCAGGGCCACGGACGCGGTAGATCCGATCACCGATTGCAACAAAGGGGTATCGGTGGTGAGGCGCGATAACACCTCGCCGGTCTTGGTGGTTTCGAAAAATCCGACATGCAGGGCCAGCACACGATCAAACACAGCTTGGCGGAGATCCGCCACCACCCGTTCGCCCAACCACGACACCAGATAAAACCGGGCGAACGTGCCCACCGCCATCACAACCGACAAAGCCAGCAGCAAAAACAGGGCACGATCCAGGGCCTCTGCATTGCCATCGGAAAATCCATTGTCGATCAGTTGACGAAGGCCCTGACCCAGGCCCAGAACGGCAAACGCCGTCACGCTTAAAGCCGTGATGGCAGCGATGACGCGTCGCCAATAGGGCTTGAGAAAGCCCGCCGTGCGCCTGAGATAGCGCAAATCCCGGCCCTTGGGGCGATCAGATGAAGCTTGGGTTTGAGCCAACGGAACAATCCTGCCTGACAGATAAACGACTTTGATGATCAATATGGGGCGGGTGCGCCTAAACGGCAAGAACAGCGCCCGCGTTCACCATTTAGCCGCTTTTTGCCAGCACCGGAATTTGATGGGGCGTCGCCAATGGAAGCTCAAACCAGAAGGTTGTGCCAATATCCAGCTGGGAATCGACCCCGATCTGACCGCCGTGCTTTTTAACAATTTCCCGGCTGATGGCCAGGCCCAACCCGGTTCCCTGAACGTTTCGGGTATCGGAATTTTCCACCTGAAAGAACCGCTCGAACACTTTTTCAACGTACTGCTGGGGAATTCCCGGGCCGCCATCAATCACGTTATATCGCACCATGCCATTTCTGTTTTCAGCAGACAGCGTAATGATGTCTCCGGGTTTGGAATATTTAATTGCATTTGATATCAGGTTGGCAAAAACCTGTTGAATACGTCTGGCATCGGCCAGCACCGTACTTTCGGTTCGGTTTTCGATGGAAATGGAAACCTCACCTTTGTTGGCAAACCCAGAATTCAGGCTTAGCGCGCTTGAAAGCAGATCGCCCGATGCAACGCTTTCAAATTCAAATGGCATGTCGCCAGCGACAATTTTATCCATGTCCAGAATGTCGTTGATTAACATCTGCAAACGGTCGCTGTTTCGAATGCAGGTTTCAATGAGCATATGCGCCTGATCAGGAATGGTTCCGGCCGCCCCGCCAGAAATCAACTTTAATGAACCCTGGATCGAGGTTATGGGCGTGCGCAATTCGTGACTGACGATGGATATGAATTCAGATTTCATATTTTCCAGCTGCTTGCGTTCGGTTACGTCGCGCACAATGGCAATTGTTTTTAGTGCCTGATCCACCTCGACCGTATTAACCGAGACCTCCATATCAAATACGGAACCGTCCCGGCGAAGGCCCCGGCACTCGCCAAGGCCGTCTTTATCACTTGATTTCAAGAACATGCCGGCCGAACGTGAATCGCAAATATCCTCAATGGTCATTGAGATGGCCGCAAAAGCTGAATAGCCGAACATGCGTTCACATACCGGATTAAAGGTTGTGATCCGCCCGCCTTCATCAAACGAAAGGATGCCATCCGCAACGCCTTCAAACACGCCCCTTAGCTGGCTTTCGCTTCGTTCAAGTTCGTCATTTGCTTCGGCAATGCCGTCAGCCACGCTGTCAAATGCCTTGGCGATGGATGCCAGTTCATCGCGGCCTTTCATGGAAACGCGCGTTTCTTTGTTACCTTGCATGTAACTGTCGGCTGAGCGCAAAATCCGATTGACCCGTTTGGTCAGCAAAAAGTGCAGGCACCCGCCAGCCAACAACAATATCCCGGCAACGACCAGCGATGTATTCATGGCGGTTCGCCTAGCCGATGTATGAAGGCTGGCGAGGCTGGCGGTAAGATCAAAATGAATGATGCCAACGCCAATGCGCGATGGGCGAAGCTCGCCGACTGTAAATCCCATGATCACCGGAAAAGTTGCAATCAGATGTGTGCCGCCTTCGCGTTTGACGATATCGCTGGTCATGCGGCTTCGCACTTTACCAAGATTTTCAACGTCGATACCGTGGGGTACATCAATGAACATTTTGCCGACCATGCCCAATTCACTGGATGCGATCACGCTATCGGTTTCGTCAAGCAGATACACAAGATCGGCAAGGGGTTGGAAATTTACTTCGGAGATAGCCTGGCGAACGCCGACCATATTGTTTCTTTTTAGATGTGAATTTAAATTCCCCTGAAGCGTATTTGCGGTGGAACTGAGCGTGGTAAGGGCGTGCCTGATTTCGCGCTGGGTCAGGTCCGCGGAAATCGACACATATTGAAATGCGATGATCGCCACAGATAACGCCAACCCCAACAAGGGTATTGTGAATTTTAACTTCATCACCCTTCAGATTTCCCCGGTCCTAAAGACATTTATTCAACAAACTCGGCAGTAAATATTCCTGTCATGGAAATTTGCTTATTCAACAAACCATGGCTGACCAACACGTTAGAAAGTTTTTGCGCGCCCACCATCAAACTGATGGACGAGCCGCCTGAAAGTAATTTCGCATTTGTCTGAATATCGGGAAGAACCAACCCATCGAACGAATCGCGCGCCTCTTCGACGCTAAGGCCCAGCCGATTGCCGATCAACTGAAACGCTTTTGCCGGTTCATCGTTGATATAATCGACCGCCATGAACCATGCTTTCGAAAATTCCTGCATGCGTTTCGGGTTTTTGCGCGCGTATTCGGAGCGAACCAGCAGAATATCAACAATTTCGTTGGGCATCTCACGGCTGGAAAAAATTTCTCTGGCCCCTTTTCGCATGAGGCGCGAACGAAACGGCTCAAACGTGACAACCGCATCGACCGCGCCGTCAATATAAGCCTGCTCTGACTCGTCCACCGTCAGGTAGGCAAGATCAACATCGTCAAAATTTACACTGTGAATTTCCAGGGCCCGCGCCAGCACATATGCGCCCAAGGCGCTGCTTTCAACGCCAACCTTTTTGCCGGTCAACTGTGCCATATTTTCTATATTGGGCTGGGCCAAAATAACATCGCCACCGAACGATACATCGGCGACCAGAAATACTTTCACATCCAGTCCGTCCTGGATCAGCAGCAGGGCTTCATCCAGTGTCAGCGCAACCACATCGATGGCATCATTGCGAAACGCGCGGATGGTTTGTGTTGCGGACTGAAACTGGTTGAGACGCACTTGCTCAGCTGTAAAATATTTCAAGTCGCGTGCCAGATAAGCCGGCTCATACCCGGGCCAGACATTGGTGCCGACACGCATCGGCTCTGACGACTGTTCAGAACACGCACCCAGTATCCCACTGAATAAGATGGCGGCAACGATGGCAACACGGCTGAGCGGGCGCATTTTATCCTCCCATAAGCCCTCAAAATCGACTTTTCAGACAAAAGGTTAAGGATGCGCTGCAACCTCTATGCCATACGGGAAGTTCTGTTAACTAATTGATTTGAATACATTTTGCATAAGCGCATCGGTTTGCAAAAGGCCAATTTCAGCACTAGAAATGCAAAATGCAGCCGATTTGGCACATTTACCAAAAAAGGCCCCCGAAGGAGCCTTTTTCAGAAATCTTGTGAAACGCCGTTTATTCAGCACCATCACTGGATGTTATCTGGGCGACATCGTTATCAGCATTGATCGTAAACCAGTCACCGTGGGCCTGGGTCAGGTAATGCCCGGCATCGATCACGTCGGTTGCGTAATCGAGTTCTTTAAAAACGGTGTAAGTTACGTCGCCCTTCTTGTTGATAAGGAAAATATCCAAGACCTTATCCACACCCCTTTGGAATGCTTGTGACTAAAAACTAAACCTAAAGTATGCAATCACGTACTACTTTTGGTTAGCCCTTTACCGGCCCGGCTCACTTTTGCTCATACGGGCTTAATACCTTTGCCTTCTTGGGCAAACTGGTGGCACACGATACTTTTGCTTTGGGGATCACCAATAAAGATACGGCCCACATGTTCAAACCAGACGGCCCAAAGCCTGAGCAATATTCCCTTGGACACGTGTCCAAGGGTAAGCGCGGCAAATTTCGGGTGCTGGTCGTGGAAGATGAAACCGAAGCCGCCGACACCCTTGCATATTATCTGGAAGAAGAAGGCTATCAGGTCACAACCGCCTACAACGGCGTTCAAGGTCTGGAGAAGTTTCATGCATGTGGCGCCGACATCGTGATTACCGACATCCGTATGCCCAAAATGGATGGCGTGGAATTGATTGCGTCGCTTCGACAGCAGCGACCCCACCTGCCGATCATTGCCGTCACCGGGCATATGGGGGCGACCGAAAACCTCGGCCCAATTGCAGGCGATTTTCGTGTCGAGGTATTGAAAAAACCTATCAGCCTCAGTGAACTGCTTCAGAAAATGGCCGTGATTTGCGTTTGATTACTGCTAGTTAAGCCGTCAAATGCAATCAATACCTTGCGCACTCCACAACTTAAGCTGTCATTTCCCGCTTTTGAAATATCAATGCACTTGCTAGCAACCCCTTCTTCTACATAATATAATGCCAAGTCCTTTGCATGCCGCTCATTAGCCATTAATTCAGTTTATAACGTCCGTTCTGCAAAAATTCGGGGGGGGCCATATGGCCCTGGTCAGCACTCAATAAAGCTGAACTGAGGAAATATGAGACTATTATTTGCCGATGACCATACGCTGGTCAGGGAAGGGATTCGCCCTTTCCTTAACGAACTGGCTGAAACGGTCGAAGTTCTGGAAGCCGAAAGCCTTTCAACTGCCCAGCAGCAGGCCGAAAGTGCTGACGGTTTGGATTTGATCTTGCTGGATCTCAAAATGCCGGGCATGGATGGCTTTGCCGGCGCGGAGGCCATGATCAAAAGCCATCCCGGCGTTCCGGTGGTGATCCTGTCAGGCCATTACAATCGCAGGGATGTTCGCGCAGCCCTGGATCACGGAATTTCCGGCTATATCCCCAAAAGTATCGGCGGCATGGCGATGGTCAATGCGTTACGCCTAATTATGGCAGGCGAAAAATATTTGCCGTCAGATGTCTTTGCCGAAACTGACCGCCCTGAAGATGCGTCTATTCTTGAGCCTCACGAAAAATCCTCTGTGGGCCTGATGATTGATTCTGAACGGTTCACCAACCTGACCAAACGCGAAGGCGAAATTCTTTCCCATCTTGTCGATGGCCTGACCAATAAAGAGATTGCCCGCGAACTTGAGATTCAGGAAATCACCATCAAAATCCATGTACGCAACATTTATCGCAAAATTGGCGCCAAAAACCGCGCCCAGGCGGTACGCATATCGTTGCAGTCCGGCTGGACACCAAATTAATATTTTTGTTCGGTGTGAAGAATTTTTGCCACTTCGCTAAGGCTCAGTGGTTTTTTCCAAACCCCGCTAACCGCTCCATACTGGACTTCGGCCTCAGCACCCATGGGGCTGTGACCGGTCATGGCAAAAATGGAAATATCCACTGAACGCTCGCGCAACAAACAGATCAGCTCGATACCGTCCATCACCGGCATCCTGATATCAAAGCTTCCTTGCGACAGGCCTGCCCACAATATAAATTAGCCCCAACCAGACTTTTAAACCCCTTTCAAGCTAACCCAAGCCCTGGGGGGGCTACCTTTAGAAAGACCGCTTATGAAAATCGAATTTACCGTGTGGCAGTTTGTGCGCGTGATGGTGTATCTGGAAAACAAGCCCAAGGCCGGAGCCGTTGAAGGCGAGCCGGGGCTGCTTAATGGCTGGCAGGACATCTGGGCACCCTTGGACCGCGAACTTGCCACCCTGTCGCAGGATGATTTTTCGGCTTACGCAAATATGATGATGGACCAAAACGTGGTGGTCCAGGATGTGTCTGCGGCGGCGGCGCGGGTCACCAAAGGTGTGCTGGAAAATATCGCCGCCGAGATGGACCGTGAGATCAAAAAACATTCCGCCAACGCGAAAGACGGCGACGCAAAAGACAGCGACACGATTGAAAACCTGCAATTTGAGAAAAGCGAGCTGCTGAGAAGCGCCGCGGTTATTCAAAGCGAGCTTTAATCTAGTGAAGATCGTTTGCCGCCGGAATTTCTTCATCGGCCCGATCAAACGCAATAACGCCGCCCGCACCTTCAAGATGGCTGGTTTCCAGATCAGCCGTCATGGCCTTGGCCTTGATCGCCGCCCATTCCATTTTAGCCGCCGCATTGACGTGCCCGCTTTCTGATGCCTGTTCGGCCAGCAGCCGGATGCCACCTTCCAACATGGTAAAGGCATGCGACAGCGGCAGCGCCTGTTCATGGGTAAACTCAAATCCGCTGGTGGTTTCAAACGCATCGGCGATTTCAACAAACAGTTCGCCCATAACGCTCAGGTCTTCGGGAATTGCTTCGGGGTCTATTTCGGAAAGCTGGGTAGCCATGTAGCGTACGATTTTGGCAAAAATCAGCGGCTCGGCAGTTTCCGGGATTTCATCATCAAAATCAGGTTCGTCGTTCACGCCGGGCCATCCATTTATTCTACGAGGGTGTCTAGGTCTTCGCCGATCAACGCACCATCCACGCCCATAGCTTCATAACGGTTGGCGGTTTCCAGTGCGGCTGCTTCGTTCAAACCTTCGAAAAAAAGTTTCAGCCTGCGCTTGGTTCCCTGAGCCCAGAAATTCTTCATCATTTTTTCAGCCGCCTCGCCGGTTTGTTCCTGCCCATCCATATCCAGGCTGACGCCCATCATGTTGCAGTTGGCAAATACGGTGTAATCATCCATGTCCGCACTTGGTTGGGCGATATAATTTTCAAAAAACGGAAACAGCAACACCATGCAATCTTCCAGCGTGTTCATCGCCATCTGCGGCGGGAAGTCATACAACTCGATAATGATGTTCGCGCGAACCTCACCCGGCAGCACCTTGATGGCATTGACCATCAAGGTCGCCCCCGCCTTGCCGACCAGTGCGTACGTGCTAATCGGTGCAATCAGGCGCAATCTGCGGCCATCTGCATATGCGCGGGTAAAATCCTTAAAGGCATCTTCCAGTACGGCTGAATTGCTCTGGGCGACCTTCAGCGGATCGCCCTGAAAGATAACCAGGTCTTTGCCGGATTTCACGGACCCGTCGGCAGAAGCCAAGGATGGCACCACCCGATAGGTGTTGATGGCTTCCTTGCCGAAAAGGCGTACCGGCTTGAATTGGGCGCCGATACCGTTTGGGGTCATCTGAGCATTCATGGATGTAACTAAACATAAGTTCGAAGGAAAAGAAAAGGTACTGGACCATAATGAGCAAAAATAAATTCAGCCAATGGCACCCAATTTGCGCAACTGGGCCAATTTCTCAGGCAAAATCCCCAGCACTTGGGTCAATACTTCGTCGGTATGCTGGCCCAAGGCTGGTGGTGTGCGGCGATAGCTGACCCCGCCGGCGCCCATCTTGATGGGGTTGGCGGTCAGACGCACCGGGCTTCCCCCCTCATGTGTTGGGGGCATATCTATGGCCATGTCGCGGTGGCGCACCTGGGGGTCATCAAAGACCTGGGCCAGATCGTTGACCGGCCCTGCGGGAACCCCGGCCAGTTCCAGTTGGGATATCCACTGGGCACTGGTTTGTTCCAGGGTCTTTTTCTCAATCATCTGGGCCAATTGGTCACGATTTTCAATTCGCGCATCGTTGGTTGCAAAGCGCGCATCCTCTGCCAACCCATCCAGTCCGGCACTTTCACAAAAGCGGGAAAACTGCGCATCGTTGCCGACCGCCAAAATGAAATGGCCATCGCGCGTAGGAAACACCTGATAGGGCACAATATTGGGATGCGCATTGCCAAGGCGGGTCGGCACTTCGCCCGAAATCAGGTAGTTGGAGCCTTCGTTGACCAGCCAGCCGATCTGGCTATCGAGCAACGCCATATCGATCCATTGGCCCTGGCCGGTTTGATCGACATGGCGCAACGCCGCCAAGATGGCTGTGGATGCATACATACCGCACATCACATCTGCGATGCCGACGCCGGTTTTCATGGGCTGAGCATCACTTTCCCCGCTTAGGCTCATCAGGCCGCCCATGCCCTGCGCCAGAAAGTCATAACCGGGGCGGTCCCGGTAAGGCCCGCTTTGACCAAACCCGGTGATCGAACAATAAACCAGTTTGGGGCAGCTTTCCTTGAGGCTGGCGTAATCGAGCCCATATTTCTCCAAGCCCCCGACCTTGAAGTTTTCAACCAAGACGTCAGCATGGGTTGCCAACTGGCGGATCAGCGCCGCGCCGTCTTCTTTTTGCAGATCAATGGCCAGCGATCGTTTGTTGCGGTTGGCCGCCAGGAAATAGGCGCTTTGCTGGGTCGGTTGGCCGTTGGCGTCGGTGCTGTAATGCGGACCCCAACGCCGGGTATCGTCGCCGCTGATGGGGCGCTCAACCTTTAAAACATCGGCGCCCAAATCGCCTAATAACTGTGTCGTAAAGGGACCGGCCAGAATTCGTGACAGATCCAGCACACGAATCCCGTCCAGCGCGCCGGGGCAAGCGCCCGCGGCCGGCTCAGAGCCGTGCGAATTTTCAGGTTTCGAATCCAGATTACGATCAGCCATGGCACATCTTCTGGAATTCAGCGCCGTTTGGCCACGTGTTTCTTGAGCGATTTTTGAAAAAGAACGGGTTTTTTAAAGGGTTGGCCCTGATGCGGGGGCGAGATATGTTAGAAGCATTACGCACGATCTGCCAAATGGCGCGCCATCTGATCACGTGTGTCCCAAGTAGGGCAAAGGGGAAGCCTGCCCTTGAGGTGAGAGAAACTTGGACAGCAAAGCCGAATTAGGCGTCCCACCGGCGTCTGGAGCACTGCCTGCCAATAAACTTTCCTTTGTGGGAAAGTTTGCGCGGTTGTGCGCGCGCCGCCTCGACCCCTATTACGACATCCGACATCTTAAAATTGATGAGGCCGGCGACACCCACTGGCTGGAAAATATCGCCGAACCCGAAGCCCCTGAACCCGAACCCGCAGAAGTCGTGCCGCAAGGCCCCGACACGTCCGGGCTTGTTTGGTCGTCCCGGCGGCTCAACGTGGTCGAACAACTTTGGGGCGACGGTTATATCATGCCCGGCGGTGAGGAATTCGTAAAAGAACACCTGCCGATGCTGGCGTTGACCGAAAAAATGAGCCTGCTGTTGGTTGGTGCCAGCCTGTGCGGCATCGGACGCACACTGGTTGATGAAACGGGCGTATGGGTCACCGGTTATGAAGATAACGAAGAGCTGGCCGCACTGGGCAAGGAACGTGAAGTTCTGTACGCCATGCAGCGCCGCGCCCCGGTCAATAAAGCAAAATATGGCGAGACCGAATTCAAGAAAAAATCGTTCGATGCCGTGCTGTCACTGGAACGCATATACACGGTGGAAAATAAAAAAGAGCTGTTCGCCCAAATGGTCGACGGTATGCGCACCGATGGCGAACTGCTTTACACCGATTTTGTGCTGCCCGATACCAACCCGCCCAATGATGCGGTCAAGGCATGGATCGCGGCCCAACCCGTAACCCCGCACCTGTGGCCGGGCGAAGTTACGCAGGCGTATCTCGCATCGCTAAATGTTGATGCGCGCCCGCTTACCGATATTACACGTGCCTACAGAAACCGCGTGCTGGTGGGGTGGCTGAATTTCCTGTCCACCATGAACAAGGAAAGGCTGCTCAAAATCGCCGACGACGTGATTGCGGAATGTGAACGCTGGGCGGTGTTGATGAACGCCATCGATAGCGGCGGCCTGAAGGTTTACCAGTATCACGCCTTCAAGCTGATGGATCGCAAGAAACCCCAATAACATCGTGGTGAAGCGCCGTTTGGAGCGGGTGAAGGGAATCGAACCCTCGTCGTAAGCTTGGGAAGCTTCTGCTCTGCCATTGAGCTACACCCGC
>DAOVVL010000026.1 GCA_030637205.1 Thalassospiraceae bacterium
CCCGGCCGCACCAACGCCGCCACCATGGGAAACGCCGCCGAAGATATGTCGCCCGGCACCGTGACATCGCGCGCCAGCAGTTCCGGCTGGCCGGCCAGCGAAATGCGCCGCCCGCCATTGTGCGCTTCGACCTCAATATCGGCGCCAAAGTATCGCAACATATTTTCGCTATGGTCGCGGGTGGCGACAGGCTCGAACACGCGGGTGATGCCCGGCGCACTTAAACCGGCAAACAACATCGCCGATTTCACCTGTGCCGAGGCAACCTCCAGCGTGTGTTCGACCGGCAGCGCGGTGGCGGTGCCGCTCACGGTCAGCGGCAGGCGCATATCTGACTTTTCACAACTGAAAGCGGCCCCCATCCGGGCCAGCGGATCGGTAACCCGGCCCATTGGCCGAGATGACAACGACGCATCGCCCACAAATGTCACTTCCAGCGGGTGGCCCGCCACCAGCCCCATCAGCAGTCTGGCCGCCGTTCCCGAATTGCCCATGTCCAGCGGGTGCTCAGGCGCTTTCAGGCCACCGATGCCGACCCCTGTCACCCGCCAGTGGCCGGGCGCGATGTGCTCAATGGTGGCGCCCATGGCGGCCATGGCGCTTGCCGTGGCCAGCACGTCCTCGCCTTCCAGCAGGCCCCGGATTTCAAGGGTGCCGATGGTGATCGCGCCTAACATCAGGGCGCGGTGCGAAATGGACTTGTCGCCGGGCACGTTTATGCGACCTTCCAGTGCGTCGCTGGGTCCGGATACAAGCTTGCTGATCTGGGCTTTGGTCACGCCAACATCCTGATTTCAAAACATAGTAGGGCGGCCGCAGCGGCCTTCACGGGATTTCTACCATGATTGAGGGTTTTTCGCGAAACCCGATTAACCCGGCCGGGCCCGGAGAAAAAACGCCCAGGCGTTTTTTTCCTTTTGACAGCGGGTGCGGATCATGGCACTTGGCTTAGTATAAGGACCGGCTTTAATATAATATGCATTTTATAACGGGAGGATCACTTCGTGGGTAAACCTAAGCTCGGCGGCAAACATCTTTGTTCCAACTGCGAAACCCGCTTTTTCGATCTTGGAAAAAATCCGCCCGTGTGCCCCAAGTGCGCCACCGAAGCCCCGGTGATAAAACCCAAGCCGAAACCTAAAAAATCCAAGGCCGCTGAAAAGGCCGAACTGGCTGCAAAAATCCTTGCCGCAGATGCCGCGGCCGCGGCCAAGGAAAAAGAGGCCGAGGAAACTAAAGAAAAAGAAGAGCAAATCGACGGGGTCGAAGAAGGAACCGATATCGATGTCGACGAAAACGATAACGACAACGACGACGACGACGAGCTTACAGAAGAATCCCAGGACAACGGCCTGATGGAAGAAACATCGGGGATTGTCGGCAATGAAGGCGATGGCATCTCAGAAGTCATGGACCACGTCGAGCCTGACAAGGACGCCTCTTAAATTGCCATTTGCGGCTCGGCGCGCGGATTTTTCTTGCGCTCCACGCCCCGGCAATTTAAGTTCCCGACGCCTTGGGGCAAATGCCGGGCTAACGCTCAGGCCCCACACCCCAAGACCAAACACCTGACCCAAGTTTTATTTAAGGGGCCGTAGCTCAGTTGGGAGAGCGCTACAATGGCATTGTAGAGGTCGTCGGTTCGATCCCGTCCGGCTCCACCATTATTAAAACCCCCGCTGCTGATGCAGTGGGGGTTTTTATTAGCGCGGGTCGCGCCTTGTTCATCATGCCCCACGCGGCTAAAGCCGCTTCGGGGTTAAGCCAAAACCCGGATCGCGCTTTTGCGGTGTTTGAAGGTCGCCGGTGTAAAGCCGTAACCATCGCCATCAATTTCAATTTCGCATGGCGGGTCTGCATCAATGTAAATTTCATCTGCCGCGAAATATTCAAAATCCGGTTCGTGAATGTGTCGCCCCGCGGCAATTTTGGGAAGCACGCGCACCAGCATATCGAGCTTGGCGCGCACCGGAACGATGGTCGCCATCATCTGGCCGTCATCCGGTTTCAGCCCCGGTGCCAGCTTGACTGACCCGCCGCCAATGGTTTCAACGTTGGCAATCAGCACGGTCCATTTCTTTTCCTGCCAATCGTGATCGCCGCTTTGAAACCTGATCTTTGGCGGACGGTGGCCGATCAGCATGGAAACCATTGCCACGTTATAAGCCAGACGCCCGCCCAGCCAGCGCTTCATCCACGGCGTGGCCTTGCCGGCCGATGAAAATCCGATGTTGGCAAACATCATGGCGTATCGCCTGAGCGCGCCACCTGTGTTCCCTGTTGCCCCCCTTGGTGCTGCTTCGCAATCGATCTGGATCAGATCAAAGTATTGGGGAGTAGCGCGCGCCAGCGCATCCGCCGCATCTTGAAGCGTGAAAATTCCCAGCGCCCGGCACACATCATTGCCAGCACCTGCGGGCACCACGGCCAAGGCCGGGACGTCGTCTTTGCTGGGGCCATCGGGGGCGTGGATACAATCCATGATGCCCGAGGCGGCCTCGCCAATGGTGCCATCGCCACCGACCACACAGATCGCCTGCCAACGTCCGCTGGCGGCGGCCTTGGCGGCCAGTGCGCGGGCATGACCGGGGGCATGGGTCAAGCCAATGGCGTCAGGCGATATGGGATCATCAAACAGGCGCTGGAAACGCTTCCACTGTTGCCACGTTTTACCCCCACAGCCGACGGGATTAACGATGAAAAAGGTATCGGTCATTTGTGCCCCCCGCGTGAGCCTAAACGCCCGCAATCGTTTAGGCCAGCGCCGGCCAAACCCGCATCGCAAATTCTTAAATGCCGCACGCGGCTTCGCCGCTTCGCGGGTAAATCACCAACAGTTGACAGCACCGGGGCTTAAGCCCACATAATGGCCGGGGTTGACCCATCACCGAAAAGTGCCGCCTTGCGGGCTTGATTTTGATGGGGGTGCGCTTTTGACAAGCGGCCACGACCCCAATGCTCGCTCAGGTAATGGTTTGAGGAGACCCAGTGGATGGTACGCAATATTTCTTTCAACAGCCCCTTTATGCTGGGCTTTGATCATCTGGAACAGATGCTTGAGCGTGCCGCCAAGGCATCGGGTGAAGGCTATCCGCCTTACAACATCGAACAGACGGCTGAAAACAAGTTGCGCATCAGCCTGGCCGTGGCCGGCTTCACCATGGATGACCTTCAGGTGACCGTCGAAGACGCGCAACTGGTGGTGCGCGGCAAAGGCAGCGAGCAGGGTGACGGCCAGCGGGTGTTCATCCACCGTGGCATTGCCCAGCGCCAGTTTCAACGCAGCTTTGTGCTGGCCGAAGGCATAGAGATTTGCGGCGCGGAGTTGGATAACGGCCTCTTGCACATTGATCTGGAACGCCCCATCCACGAGCCGGAAGTGCGCACGGTTAAAATCGAGAACCGCAATGCGGACAAATCCGCGCTTGAGGGCAAAACCATCGATATCCACGCCAGCATCGATTCAAAAGGCTAGTCGCCCTGTAAATCCCCCCGTAACCCCACCAGCCGATTTCCGGCCATTTACGCTTTCTTCACACCCCCCGGCGTTTACTAATGCATCAGCACCGGGAAGGAGCATTAGAACGATGACCCACGACCCGCAAGCCTTTGGCCCCTTCGGGCCTTCCGACGAACCCCACTGGCTGGCCCAGTTCGACCTCGCATCTTGGGGAATCGAAGACGTGGCCTACGTTAAGCCCCTAGAACAGGATGGCGAGACGAGTTATGGCATTTATGCCGCCGACGGGACCGAACTGGCCACCGTGGAAAGCCGTGACACGGCGATGATTACGGTACGCCAGAACGAACTGGAACCTCTCAGCGTACACTAGGGCGTGCGCCTGAACGTAAATGCCCACCCGGCGCACATGAACTGCGCAAACAAAAACACGCCCTGACAGGAGCGTGTTTTTTTACTGAGCAGGTTTTGCGAAGCTTTATTAAGCGGCGCGTGATGTGGCCGCTTCGGTCAACAGTGCGTAGAGCGCCTCGGCCTCTTCGGCGTCGCGCAATTTTTCACAGACCTTGCCATCACGAAGCAGGCGCGAAACCCGTGCCAGTGCCTTCAGATGATCGGCGCCGGCGGTTTCGGGGGCCAGCAGAAGAAAGATCAAATCAACCGGCTGTTCGTCAATGGCGCTGAAATCGATCGGCGTTTCAAGGCGCGCAAACACGCCATACAGGCGATCGATGTTGGCAAGCTTTCCGTGGGGAATGGCGATGCCATGACCGACACCGGTGGTGCCAAGGCGTTCGCGTTCCATCAATACATCAAAGATCGCGCGTTCATGTTGCGAGCTGATTTCTGCCGCTTTTTTGGCAAGTTCCTGCAGGGCCTGCTTTTTACTGCTGACGCGCAGTCCCGGAACAATGCATTCAAGCGTGATCAGGTCATTTATTTCCATTTTTTCGTGCTCCTGTAGGGCGTGACCTACTTTGAACTCTCTAAAACGTTTAGGCGCTGGCGGTGGTGGCCGGATCAATCCAGCCAACGTTGCCGTCGGTGCGCCGATACACAATGTTCAGGCCGCCGTGCGATCCGTTCTTGAACATCACCACGGGCAGATTTCCCAGATCAAGACGCATCACGGCTTCGCTGACGCTAAGCGTTGCGATATCGTGAGGCATTTCTGCAATGATCGCGGGGTTTGCTTCTTCAGCCAGTTCTTCTTCGCCGCCGCTTTCCAGAATTGCATACTGGGCGGCAAAGAATTCGCCCGCGCCTTTCTGGTGATGGTTGACCAACTTGCGCTTGTAACGGCGAAGTTGTTTGGCGATGCGATCAAGCGCCTGATCAAATGCTGGGTATGCGTCCGACGCTTCGGCGCTACCGTGAACGGTCAGGCTGCGTCCGGCGTGCACGGTGACTTCAACGTGAAAGAAGTCGTGCTGCGCCTTTGAGACGGTGACGGTTGCATCCAGTGCGCGATCGAAATACTTGGAAACGGTGTTGGCCAGATTGGTTTCAACGTGGCTGCGAAGTGAATCGCCAACATCCATGTGTTTGCTGTTAACGGTAATATCCATATGGGGTAGGAATCCTTAAAACGGGTAACGGCTTTTGTTTCTGCAGACCTTCAATTCGGGATATTCGGGTCCAGCTGTGTTCAGTTGAGTTTGTCCGGGCGAGGCGCTTGCGGGGACACTTGGATTATACACCCTTTAAATCGGTCCCGCCCTTTGAAGTGGGCGGAACTTAAATCCGCCCAGCATTGAAGTCAATAGGTGGGAACAAATCTATATTTTTCAATGGGTAAGGACGGCTTAAAAGTCGCCGGCCTTCTCGCGGCGGCGCTGTACGGAAGATGGAATACCCAATGCATCGCGGTATTTGGCTACCGTGCGCCGCGCCACATCGATGCCCTCGCCCTTCAACGTTGCGGCCAGCTTGTCATCGGACAGCACCTTTTTCACATCTTCGGCATCGATCAATTCCTTGATGCGCGAACGCACCGATTCTGCCGCGTGGACTTCCCCACCGTGATCCCCACCCACGCTGGAGGAAAAGAAATACTTCAGCTCAAAAATTCCGCGCGGCGTCGCCATGTACTTGTTGGACGTCACACGCGAAACCGTGCTTTCGTGCATTTCGATTACGTCGGCAATATCACGCAGCACCAGTGGCTTCATGGCTTTGACGCCTTGATGGAAAAAAGCGTCTTGCTGACGCACAATTTCGCTAGCCACTTTCAACACCGTGGTTGCGCGTTGGTGTAATGATTTCACCAGCCAGTTGGCCGATTGCAGACATTCGTTCAGGTAACGCTTTTCATCTTCGGTTTGGGCGCTTGCCGTAACTTTTGTGAAATAACGGTTATTGACCAGAACACGCGGCAGGGTTTCGGAATTTAATTCCAGGCTCCAACCGCCGGACGGTATCGGGCGCATCAAAACGTCAGGGATCACCGGTTGGGCGACGTCGTGGGCAAAGGCGCGCCCCGGCTTGGGATCAAGGGCGCGAATTTCTTCGACCATATCAAGAATGTCTTCTTCATCGACACCGCACACCTTGACCAACGCCTTCATGTCGCGCGCGGCCATCATTTCCAGATTGTCCAGCAGCTTTTGCATCGCCGGATCGAAACGGTCACGGTCTTTTAACTGAAGCGCCAGACATTCTTTCAGATCGCGCGCAAAAAGGCCGGCCGGGTCCACGGTTTGCAGCTGTTCCAGCACCGCTTCGACTTCGTCCACGGTGCATCCAAGACGGTCGGATACCCCTTCGAGCGAGCCCGCAATATATCCGGCTTCGTTCAGCAGTTCGATCAGCTCAACCCCGATCAGGCGTTGCGCAGGGTCGACGCCCAACATGCCCAACTGTCCGATCAGGTACTGGCGCATGGATTGTTCATCGGCCAGGGTCTGTTCAATTCCGGGAAGGTCATCGCTCCCAAAATTGCCGCCCGGCGACCAGCTTTCATAGCCGACCGCATCGACCACTTGCGGAACGTCGGAGCCGCCATCAGAAGTGAAATTGTTGTCGTAATCCACATCCATCGTTTCGCTGCCCTCAGCCGTGGTTCCGGTTTCCGCTGTCTTGGACAGGGTATCGGCGGTATCAGGCTGTTCAGGGGCTTCGCCGGTTTCGCTTGGTTCGGGTACTTCAGGCGGAGTTTCTTCGCGATCATCCCCTTCTGCGCGTTCATCGCGTTCCAGCAGCGGGTTTTGTTCCAGTTCCTGTTCAACGTATTCGCTCAACTCAATATTGCTCAGCTGCAGCAGTTTGATGGCTTGCTGCAGTTGCGGCGTCATAACCAGCGATTGGCCCAGACGCATATCGAGGCGTGGCGTAATCGTCATTTAACCCTCCAGGCGCACATGGCGTACGCCTGCTTTAATATAGTGAAAATGGAAGGAAACTTACAGGTTGAAGCTATCGCCCAGATAAACGCGCCGAACGTCTTCGTTTCCGACGATGTCTGACGGCGCGCCTTCCATCAGCAACATGCCATCGTGAATGATGTAGGCACGATCGATCACATCAAGGGTTTCGCGAACGTTATGATCGGTGATCAATACGCCAATGCCCCGATCTTTCAGGTGGTTGACCAAGTCGCGAATATCGCCGACCGCAATCGGGTCGATGCCGGCAAACGGTTCATCCAATAATATGAAGTGCGGGTTCGACGCCAGCGCGCGGGCAATTTCTACGCGGCGACGCTCACCACCCGATAATGCCAGTGCCGGGGTGCGACGAAGATGGGTGATGGAAAATTCAGCCAGTAGCGATTCGAGGATCGCTTCGCGCTGGTTTCTCGATGGTTCGGTGACTTCCAGAATGGCGTGGATGTTGTCTTCAACCGAAAGGCCGCGAAAGATGGACGCTTCCTGTGGCAGGTAGCCGATGCCCAGACGCGCGCGGCGATACATGGGCAACTGGGTGACGTCTTCGCCGTCGATAAACACGCGCCCGTAATCGGGCTGGACCAGACCGGTGATAATATAAAAACACGTGGTCTTGCCGGCACCGTTGGGACCCAATAGACCCACGACCTCGCCGCGCTGAATATGCATGCTGACATCAGATACCACCGGGCGCTTTTTATAGCGTTTGCCGATGGTTTCCACGCGAAGGCCCCGCTCAGGCCCATCAATGGCATCGGCCACCAACATCGGTTTTTTAGCGGCGTTGGGGGCTGCATTTTCGCTTGGATTATCGCTTGGGTTTTCGACGTCTGACATCGGGGTTCCTGTTTGCGTATCGGCACTTGAAGCGATTGCTCGATGGTAGCCTGAAAGATGTTTCTGTTTCGTTTACCGGGCTCTAATTAGCCCTTATTTAGCCCGCGCGCCGGGCATCAGGACGCCTTTGACCCGGCCTGAACCTTCAGGCGCACCGGGCGCTGGCGCGCAGCTTTTTAAGCGGCTGATCCCGGTATTTAGATCAAGGTCGGCGCTGCAGCCCTCAAGCTGGTTATCGCCTTGGGTGATCATAACCGAACCGGTGAGCCGGGCAAGCCCGCTCACCACATCATAGGCCGCACGATCGGATGTGGCCTGTTCGTTGGCGGTATTGATGCGCACCTGATCGAAGCCTTCGACTAGGCGGACCCGGTCCTGGCCGTCGGGGCCCTGCTCAAAATGGGCGCTCAGCACGTTGGCGCGGATGGTGCGCTGGGCACGGACTGCGGTCGCGTTGCCACGCGCCACCGCCAGTTTTCGTTCGCTCCAGAACTCGACCTGTTCGGTCGCAGTAATGATATCTTCGCCGGACGTGAGCTTGATCGGGTTCGCATCCTTCAACACGATCACCGCGCCCGCCACATCGTAGATTGCAAGCCCGCCTTCACCCACCCAGCCCGGCGCCGTGATTTTTACGTTGCCGATGGCATCAAGGCGCCAGATCTCGGTCCCGCCGCCGTCAGCGTCATTGTTTTGGCGATAGTAAGCGCGCAACTCATCCGCACTGACCACCGTGTTGCCCCGCGTTGCGGTGGCATTTTTGGTGGCAATGAAAACGCTGGCGTCACGCTGCCATTCGATGCCGCCATCGGCGTTGACTTCAATGGGGGTGTCGTTATCGCCACCAAACAGGGTTTGTGCCGCGCCGGGGCTGGCAAACATGCCCAGACCCAAAACTGCTGACAAGGCTGTAACGGAAATGATTTTTAAATAAACGTTCATGGCGCCCCCGTGAAAAAGGACGTATCGCCCCTTGATGGATGAAGCAACAAGTTGGACTTGCCGGTAAAATAAATTGTTGCCCCACTGTTTTCAATGCGCACCCCTTCGGCTTTTAACTCACCAAAGGGGCCATGGCCTTCAACCGGGTCATTGCCCACGGCAGTGACCTTGGTCAAATCAACCGAAAGCGTGGCCGTGTTGATTTCATAGCCGCTGTCGTGAAACAAATTTACGCCGCCCGCCAGTTCGAGAATCTGTTCATCCTGAACAAAGCGCCCGGTTTCAGAGGTCATCACCAGCCACGCGCCGTTGCGCAACGTCACGTCGGCTTTGGGCATTTCAAGGTTAACGGTGTTGGGGCGGTTTTCCACCAGCCGCGCGATATCGGCTGAAATGGAATAGGGCCGGCGACGTTCATCGACACCAACATACAGCGCGTTATCCATTCCCGCCTGTTCGGTGCCTGATAAATTCAACGACGTAAAGCCAATGGTAAAGCCCGCCTCGTCGGAAAAATACGGCCACACCAATATCAACCCCACCAATGCGGCCGCCACCAGCGGCAACATCACTTTCATCATCATCACAAAGCGGGTGTGACCGGCGCTTGCCAGATGCGGTTCGCGTCCCCTATAGGGATGCAGACGGCTGGGGATACGCCCGCCCACCAGCTGCGAAGCACTGGGGCCCACGCCATAAGCCGCTTTCCCTGCGTCGTTTTGCGGTGGTTGGGTTTGGTGTGAACTCATGGACCCAGCAGTTCCTTAAATCAAAATCAGACCACGCCGGCGCGCAGACAATCGTGAATGTGCAAAACGCCAACCGGCTTATCGTTTTGTGTGATGTAGAGCGCCGTCACTTTGCGCTCATTCATAATCGCGACTGCGTCACTGGCTAACTGGTCGGCGCTGACCTGAATGGCCCCGCTGGTCATGACCTCAGATGCCTTTTGATCGATCAGGCCGGGATTCATGTTGCGCCTGAGATCGCCATCGGTAATCACGCCTTGCAATTTTCCTGATGCGTTGATGACGCCCACCACACCAAAACCTTTGGCCGACATTTCTATCAGGGCTTCGGACATGGGCGCGCTTTCATTGATGAGCGGCAATTCATTACCGCCATGCATCAGATCGGAAATTTTCAGCAAACGCTGGCCCAGCTTTCCGCCGGGATGAAAATCGTTGAAGTCTTCGGCGGTAAATCCTTCGCGTTCCAGAAGACAAACCGCAATGGCGTCGCCCAGTGCCAGCATCACCGTGGTCGATGTGGTGGGTGCCAGACCCATCGGGCATGCTTCGGGTGCATCGGGCACTACCAAAGACACGCTGCTTGCCTTGGCCAGGGTGCTATCAGTGCGCCCGCAAATGCCGATCAAGGGAATACGAAAGCGATGCGTGTACGCGACGATGTCGGAAAGTTCTGCCGTTTCACCTGAGTTTGATAAGGCGATGACCGCATCTTCTTTCTGGATCATGCCCAGATCGCCGTGGCTGGCTTCGCCGGGGTGCACGAAAAACGAAGGCTTGCCGGTAGATGCCATCGTGGCTGCAATCTTGCGCGCCACATGGCCGCTTTTGCCCATGCCGGTAACCACAACGCGGCCCTTGATGCCCGCCAGCGTATCTATGGCGGCAACAAAGTCTGCGCCCAGATCGTCGGCGAGGCCGCTCAAGGCATCGCGTTCGGTCGCGAGCACGCGGCGCGCGATCTCAAGATCGCCTGCTTTGGAGTTATTCGCAGCCTGTTTGTTGGCCTTTGACTTGGGTGGCATCGGTTTTCAGGTTCCCGGATAATTTAAGGGCGCACGCGCGCGCCTTAAAGGTTCAGTGGGCAAAAATATCGGTGTCGCCCCAGCCTTCAAGATCCAGCTGGGCACGGGTGCCTAGAAAATCAAAGCACTGCTGGGCCAATTCAGCGCGGCCTTCGCGCACTAACATTTGTTGCAGTGCATCGCGAACCCGGTGCAGGTACAAAACATCGCCAGCCGCATAAACCAGCTGGCTTTCGCTTAACTCTTCGGCGCCCCAGTTGGAAGACTGCTGTTCCTTGGAAATTTCGACCCCGACCAATTCGCGGCAAACATCTTTAAGGCCATGACGGTCGGTATAGGTGCGCGCGATCAGCGATGCGATCTTGGTGCAATAAATCGGCTGGCAATCAACGCCCAGATAACGTTTCAGGATGGCCACATCAAAACGCGCGTAATGAAAAATTTTCACAACTTTGGGATCAGACAGCACCGCGCTTAAATTCGGCGCGTTGTATTCACCTTGGGCAAACTGAACCAGATGGCAAACCCCGTCACCGGCTGAAAGCTGGACCACACACAAACGATCGCGTTCGGTCTTCAGCCCCATGGCTTCACTATCGATGGCGACCGCGTCGCCAAAGTTCAAGCCCCCGGGCAGGTCGCCTTTGTGCAAATGGATTTCTGGTTTAATGGCGTTCAAGGGCTTGCTCCTGCTGGGCTTGATGTGTTTTGGTGCAGCCATCATAGCCTTAGGCGGCAAGTGTGAAAAGAGCGCCCGATCCCCCTGAAACAGGGCCCTTTTAGGGTCGAAATGGTGCCCAGGAGAAGACTCGAACTTCCACGACCTTGCGGCCACTGGCACCTGAAGCCAGCGCGTCTACCAATTCCGCCACCTGGGCAAGCAAGGGGGCTATGGCTCTGTGAGCAACGAGTTAGACTGCTGGCGCGCCGATGTCAACTGGCTGAACGGGCAAAATGACCCACAGCCGGGCCACAACCCACTGAAAACTGACCCAAACTACCCATTCAGGGGTTGCCCGATGGGGTCCAGATGCACACAATCGTTTAAGGGTTAAAGAGGGCTTTTCTTAAAAGAGAGAGAATTCAACATGCAGACAGGCACAAAATTGATCAGCGTCATCGGGGGCGGTGGTTTTCTGGGCCGCTATGTGGTGCAGAACCTGGCCCGCCAGGGCTCGCGCGTGCGGGTTTGTGTGCGCGACCCGGAAGGTGCCAAATTCCTCAAAACGCTGGGCACCCCCGGTCAGGTCAACACGGTCTATGCCAATGTCTGCGATCCGGCGTCACTGGACGCGGCCCTTGCAGGATCAGATGCGGTCATCAACTTGGCCGGGATCATCAAGCCATTTTTCAAAAACACGTTTGAGCGTGTGCATGTGGATGGCGCCGCCAACGTTGCAACCGCGACCAGGAAACTTGGCATTGATACGCTGGTCCATGTTTCATCGCTTTCGGCGAACGCCGATTCCAAGTCCGAATACGCGCGCACCAAATTTGCCGGCGAACAAAAATTGTTGGAAATTTTTCCGGGCGCGGTGGTACTACGCCCGTCGCTGCTGATCGGTGTGGAAGATCAGTTTATGAACCTGTTTGCCAAACTGGCACGTTACAGCCCGGTGTTGCCCGTAGTCGGCTGCCCGGTGGTTCCGAAAATCAAGATGGTCGAAGGCGCCGCAACCCAGTGGCGCATCCCGGTGCTGGAATTTTGTTCCATGGGCGGGGCCAGCTTCCAGCCGATCTTTGTCGGCGACGTGGCCGATGCCGTGACCAACGCGCTGGATAAACCGGACGCA
>DAOVVL010000048.1 GCA_030637205.1 Thalassospiraceae bacterium
ATCTCCTTGTCCTTGGTACCGAGCACCTGACCGGTGGCAGGATCTGTGAAGGTCTTGACCACGCGATTAACGACAAAGTTATCACCTTCGACAAGACCCGAGCGTTTGCCAGCATTGACGATCACATCACCGCCGTCCACGTCGACCACCAGCCCGATCCATGGATGCGCGCGGACCGTATTAGCGATACCGCCCATCGCATTGGAAATGGCCATACGTGCGGCCTTGCCCAATGGCGTTTTGTTGAACTTGTCGCCGCCCAGGCTCATGCCGGAATAAGTGACGTTCAGGGCAAAGGCCCGCTCTTCGATTTTTTTCGAGACGCTGTAGTTCTCAACAATTTCGCCGGTCGAGGTATCGACGATGCGGATATCCATGGCGACGTTGCCGACCGCTGTTTCGACGGCGCCGCCGAGCTTGAACGGACCGCCGCGCGACAGGCCGAAGCTGAGTCCGCCGCCTTTGTCACCCGCGCCAAACTCGGTGACCTCGCCATAGATCAGATACTGTACACCCGTGAGGCGACCAAGCTTGGGTCCGCTTTCGGCTGTGGTCAGTCCACTGGCTTTAAGTTCCTGTTCGCCAAGTACGTCGGCCAGTTGCGCGCGCTCGACTACGATGAAGCGGTTTGAATTGATCAACTCTGTCGTCAGCATCGCCGCAAGGCCACCCCCGATGTCCCAGTGTCCGTATTTCTGGTTAAACGCACCAATTGATCCGAACTTGCCCACCGCAATAACGCGCTTGGGCCCGCTAATCGGCGCCAGCGGTGCAGCCCATTGTTCTTGCGAAATATCAGCTTCGGCGACCTCGCTGCTTTCACCGAATTGTGAGAACGGCGTGTCGTTCCCGTTGGTCTCGCACCCGGCCTGCAGCACGCCCGCAAGCACCACGATCGGAACTGTGAGAAATGTAAACAGACTGTTGCCGTTTGTCATGTCGATCTCCCTTTTGCTTTCGTGGGCACTTCAGTGTAAGGCGCCTAAAACTGCTCGTTGTGTTAACGATTCGGTTTCCAGTGTCCGGTTTTTTTATCGATGATGTATTGCTCCACTAAAGAATCATCCGTCGTGATGATCTTCGCGTAGACATTGTCCGCATCTTCGTGGATTGATCCGACCTTCAGGCGCGGATTGCCGGCTACCATCAGGCGGTAATCTAAAAATACCCGCACGCTGTTCGCGGTTGGGCCATCAGGTCCGTACAAAGCCTGAAGCCCTGTTCCCTGTCCGATCAGGGGGTCGGGGATGTTTCCCGCTGCCGGATTGGCGCTTTCCAAAGAACGGCCATAAGCCTGCAGGAACGCGGCCAGGTTCGCAATTTGTTGCGACAGGACATAATAATTGGGAGAGCTTTGCGCGCCTCCGACATGAAGGTCATAAACATTGGGATAACCGATCTTGCTTTCGACCTTGGTCTCGGCCTCGATGCGCGCGGCTTCGGATTCCTCTGAGCGGGTTTGGGCCCAGGCGGGCACAAGCACAGCCGCCACCCCTACCGCGAGGCACAATCCTGCAATTCCGGTTGTTTTCATGAAATGTCTGACACGCATAACTCCGGACCTCCCGATAAGAAGTACAGATCAAATGCCTTGTTATTAATGATACTCCCATCGGCAATACCGGGCAAATATAGTGGGGCAAAGGGTTAGCGAAGCGCCACCCCAGACAAGTAAAAAGCCCCGACGCAAAACGCCGGGGCTTTTAAATGGTGGGCACTGACGGATTCGAACCGTCGACCGTTCGATTAAAAGTCGAATGCTCTACCAGCTGAGCTAAGTGCCCCCAAAGGGGTGGTGGCTGGCCCCAATCACCAGAGAATCGCCGGGATGGATCACAGGGGGCCACAAGCGCCGGGAACTTAAAAGCTGCGGGGCCCCGGGTCAAGTGAATTTGGCCCATTTTGGGCCTGAGAATCTGGGCGTTTCAGCAGCCTTACTGGGCGGCGAACTTTTCGGCCAGTCGCTTCGTGACGGCGGGTGACACGAAGTGGCTGATATCGCCACCCAAGATGCCTATTTCCTTCACAAAGCGCGATGAAATGAACTGGTGGCGGTCTGACGCCATCAGGAACACGGTTTCGATCTTGGGGTTGAGGCGTGAGTTCATGCCCGCCATCTGAAACTCATATTCAAAATCCGAAACCGCGCGAAGGCCGCGCACGATCACCTGAGCGCCGACGTCACCGACAAAATCCATCAAAAGGTTACCAAACGGGCGCACCTCGACATGGGTGCTGCCCAGCGCCGTGATCTCGTCCTCGACCATCTGAACCCGTTCTTCAAGGGTGAACATCGGCGTTTTGCCGGCATTTACCGCAACCCCCACCACCAGATGATCGACCACGCGCGCGGCGCGCGAGATGATATCCATGTGGCCGTTGGTCACGGGATCGAAGGTGCCCGGATAAACGCCGGTGTGTAGTTTGCTTGGGGGCATCAGTTCGCCTTTTGAATATTATTCGCCAGCGTCGCCTTCAGGGGCGGGGGCCGGAGCCGGGGCTTCTTCTTCATCGTCTTCGCTCAACCGCGTCACCGAGACAACTTCTTCGCCCTTGGACGTCTTGAACAATGTTACGCCCTGTGTGCTGCGTCCGGCAATGCGAATATCGACCACCGTGGTGCGGATCAATTGTCCGCCGTTGGTCACCATGACCAGTTGGTCATCGCGGTGAACCGGGAACGAAGCAATAACGTGGCCATTGCGCTTGGACGTTTCAATGTTGGTGATGCCCTGCCCGCCGCGCCCGGCAATGCGGTATTCATAGGCCGACGTGCGCTTGCCATAGCCGTTCACCGTAATGGTGAGGATGAATTCTTCCTGCGTCTGCATATCTGCAAAGCGCGCTTCGTCCAGCCCCGCCTTGGTCGGATCGGTAATCAGTTCGTCACCATTTTCACCGCTCGCTGCCCTGCGGCGCGCACTTTGAACCTTCAGGTACAAGTCGCGTTCTTCGGTTTCGAAATCCACATGGCGCAGGATCGACATGGAAATAACTTCGTCTTTGCCTTTCAGGCGAATACCGCGCACCCCGGTTGAAGTGCGCCCGGAAAATATGCGCACATCGGTGACCGGGAAACGGATCGACTTACCGCCACTGGCGGCCAACAAAACGTCGTCGTCTTCTGTCGCCACCTGCACACTGATCAGGCGGTCGCCTTCGCTTAACTTCATGGCGATTTTGCCGTTGGTCTTGATCGAGGTGAAATCCGAAAGCCGGTTGCGCCGAACGTTGCCCGTGGCGGTGGCAAAAATCACAAACATGTCTTTCCACGCTGCCTCGTCTTCGGGCATGGGCATCAGGGTTGAAATAGTTTCGCCCTGATCGAGCGGCAGGATATTGATCATGGCATGACCGCGCGCCGTCGGGCTTCCCAATGGCAGTTTATAGACCTTCATCTTGTAGGCGAGGCCGGTGCTGGAAAAGAACAGGACCGGGGTGTGAGTGTTGACCACAAACACCTGATCGACAAAATCTTCGTCGCGCGTGCTCATGCCGGCGCGGCCCTTGCCGCCGCGACGCTGGGCGCGATAGGTCGAAAGCGGCACACGTTTAATGTAGCCGGTGTTGGTCACGGTAACGACCATGTCTTCGCGCTGGATCAGGTCTTCGATGTCGTGCTCGAACTCGTTTTCTTCAATGGTGGTGCGGCGCGGTGTGGCGAACTGGTCTTTCATTTCGCTCAGTTCATCTTTCAAAATGCCAAACAGCAATTCGCGCGATCCTAAAATTGCAAGATGGCCTTTGATTTCTTCGCCCAGTTCTTTCAGGTCGTCGGCGATCTTGTTGCGTTCCAGCCCGGTCAAACGGTGCAGGCGCAATTCCAGAATGGCGCGGGCCTGGGTTTCGGAAAGTTCGTACTTGCCCTTGACCACGGTGCGGCCCGGCTCGTCGATCAGTTCGATCAGCGCGCGCACATCTTCGGCGGGCCAGGTTTTGGCCATCAACTGTTCGCGGGCCTCGGCCGGGTTGGGGGCTTTTCTGATCATCGCAATGATTTCGTCGATGTTGGCAACCGCAATGGCCAGACCGACCAACACGTGTGCCTTGTCGCGCGCCTTGCGCAGCTCGAATATGGTGCGCCTGCGGATTACTTCTTCGCGGAAAGTAACAAACGCCTGTAGGATCTGTTTGATGTGCATCAACAGCGGACGGCCACCGTTGAGCGCCAGCATGTTGACGCCAAAGCTGGTTTGCAGCGGGGTAAAGCGATACAACTGGTTCAGCACAACTTCGGCCATGGCGTCGCGTTTGATCTCGACCACGACGCGCACACCGTTGCGATCAGACTCATCGCGCAGATCGGAAATACCCTCAATTTTTTTGTCGCGCACACAATTGGCCATGTGTTCGACCATGCGCGCCTTGTTCACCTGATAGGGAATTTCGGTAATGATGATGGCCTCGCGGCCTTTGGCGCTGGTTTCAATATTGGTGCGCCCGCGCATCACAACGGAGCCACGCCCGGTGTGAAATGCAGATACAATGCCCTGGCGGCCCAGAATAATCCCTCCGGTGGGGAAATCAGGCGCCAGCATGTGTTCCATCAGGCCTTCGATGGAAATGTCGGGGTCGTCCATCAAGGCAAAACACGCGTCGATGACTTCGCCAAGGTTGTGCGGCGGAATGTTGGTTGCCATACCGACCGCAATGCCGCCCGCGCCATTGACCAACAGATTGGGAAAGCGCGCCGGAAGAACCTTGGGTTCTTTCGAGCTGTCGTCGTAGTTGGGCTGGAAATCGACCGTATCCTTGTCGATGTCGTCGATTAGCGCGTGCGCCGACTTGGCCATGCGGGCCTCGGTATAGCGCATGGCGGCGGCACGGTCGCCGTCCATGGAACCGAAGTTGCCCTGGCCGTCGATCAACGGCAGGCGTAACGAGAAATTCTGCGCCATACGCACCATGGCGTCGTAAATGGCGCTGTCGCCGTGGGGGTGATACTTACCCATCACATCGCCGACAATGCGCGCTGATTTTTTGTATGGCTTGTTGGCGTCGTAGCCGTTTTCGTTCATCGCGTAGATGATGCGCCGATGCACCGGCTTGAGGCCGTCGCGCACGTCGGGCAGCGCCCGGCTAACGATCACGCTCATGGCGTAATCGAGGTACGACGTTTTCATTTCGTCTTCGATGGCGACGGATTCGATATCGGGATCAAGCGGCGGGGGCGCCGAGGCTTCAGTGGTCACGCAAAAACCTTGTTTTTCAATGTGTTATGGGCGGTGTCAGAGGTCGGTCCGGGATCGGTTTCGTGACCAGAAATGTAGCATTTTGGCCCTCTGGAAACAACCGGATCATGCCCTTTTTTGACTTAATTTAGCGTTTGTTTTCAATTAGTTACAGGGTGTAAACTGAGGTCAAAATATGCTTGTGGATGGCCTGTGGATGGATCACCACATTGCAAAAACAAACCGGGCATTCTTCGCTTTCGAAGAACACCCGGCTTGCAGAGGTGGCCAAGCGCAGTGCGCTTAACCCCCTCCCCCCGTCTAAATTGATGAGGCTAAAATTTGAGGCTGGCTGGGCCCTAGAACGGAATTTCGTCGTCCAGGTCACCGCCCGGTGCGCCGCCGCCAGAGCCGCCTTGTGCGCCGCCACCACCGCCAGAGCCACCGCCACCGAAGTCGCCGCCGCCGCCTGAGCCACCTGAGCCACCTGAGCCGCCGCCGAAGTCATCACCACCGCCACCGCCGCTGCGGCCATCTAACATGGTCATGACGCAGTTAAAGCCCTGCAGCACCACTTCGGTGGAGTACTTGTCGTTACCGTCCTTGTCCGTCCATTTACGGGTTTGCAGCGCCCCTTCAAGATAAACCTTGGAGCCCTTGCGCAGGTACTGCTCGGCAATATTGGACAGGCCTTCGTTAAAGATGACGACCCGGTGCCATTCGGTCTTTTCGCGGCGCTCGCCTGTGTTTTTGTCTTTCCAGCTGTCCGATGTTGCCACCGAAAGGTTGGCGATCTTTTTGCCATCCTGGGTATGGCGCACTTCCGGGTCACGTCCCAGATTGCCGACCAAAATAACCTTGTTCACACTGCCTGCCATGTTACTCCCCTGTTTTAACTAATTTGTGGCCCGCTTAATCTGTGGCTGGGCTTTGAGAATCGATGATTTGGGTGCCTATTGTGGCGAAATTTCCGCGTGATGCAATCTGGATAAAATCTGCCTCAAATCAGGCCCAGATCACCCAGCTCGCGCGCCAGGTCCGCGGGCAGGTCGGCCCCGCCCTGACTGCCCGTAGCATCCGGGGGGGCTTTGGCCGGATCCAGATAGCGCCACCCCTGAAAGGCCCGGTGGGCTTTGGCCATCGTCGTCACCAGTTCGGGGTCCAGCACCAGTGCGGTACGCAAGCGACCGTCTTCACCGATCACATCTTCAAAGCCGACAATGCGCTGGCGCACCCGGATGACGCGCTTAATCACCCAGTAAATCGAACCCCCGTCGAGCACTTCTGCGCCGCGCCGTGGGCGGTTGCGTGTGACGTGCCAGGGATGGGTGGTGCGGCTGGTTTTATCGCCGCCTTTTTTCACATTGTCGCGGGCCTGTGCCATGCGCGTTTGTTGCCAGTCTGCGAGATGCTGAACATCATCAATGCCAACACATAGTTTGATCAGATGGACGCTCATTCCCCTTCCCGGTCAACCAGAACGGCTTCTGACTCGCGCCGGTTATCGCCCTTGTAATTGTCGGTTTCCTGACGTCTGCGATCGGGCCCGAAAAAGTTATCGGCGCGCACAAACGGTCGGGGGTGGTCGATCACCGCATGTAAACGCAGCTCGAGGATTTTTGCAGAAACCGGTTTGGCCAGATATTCATTTGCCCCGACATCGCGCGCGCCGACGATTTCGCTCACATCGGCATGGCTGGAAAGGATGATTACCGGCGTAAAATGATCAAATTCGCTTTCTTCGGAACGGATGATCTTGGTCATCTGGATGCCGTTGATGGGCTTCATCACCGAGTCTGCGATCACCACATCCGGCGGGAAGTCGCGCATCAGGTTCAGGGCTTCATTGCCATCCTTGGCATCCTGAACGTCCTCGACGCCGATACCACGGGTCAAAATATCACGGAGAATTTCACGCAGTTGTGCGTTGGGATCAACGATCAACACACGCACTGTATGAATATTATTTTCTTCCATATAGCCTTACCCCGTATTCCCCGATTTAACCCCGAAACAAATCGTATCAGGTGGCGCCATTATATCAACAACCAAGCACCCAACCCCAAAAACACCAGAAAACCCACCACATCGGTCAGCGTGGTCAGAAACACACTCGACGCAATGGCCGGATCAATGCCGAAGCGTTCCAGCGCCAAGGGGATCGACGCCCCCGCAAGGCCGGCTACCAACAAGTTTATAATCATGGCAATGGCGATGACCACGCCGAGCATCGGCTGATCGAACCACATCCACGCAACCGCGCCCATGACCACGGCAAAAATCAGCCCGTTGATGCCGCCCACCATAAATTCCTTGCCCACCTGACGCATGGCGTTGGTCGTCGTCAGTTCCTTGGTTGCCAGTGCGCGCACCGCCACGGTCAGCGTCTGGGTTCCGGCATTGCCGCCCATCGACGCCACAATCGGCATGAGGACCGCCAGCGCCACCATCTGTTCAATGGTGGCCTGAAACAAGCCGATCACGGCGGATGCAAGAATGGCGGTAATCAAATTCACAAACAGCCATGAAAAGCGCGCCCGTGTGGTCGCAAGGGTGGCGCTATAAAGATCATCCTCGCGCACACCGCCTAGTCGCATGATGTCTTCTTCGGCTTCTTCATCGATAACGTCGACCACGTCATCAATGGTAATCATGCCGACCAGCCGGCCGGTATCATCGATCACCGGGGCCGACACCAGATCGCGTTGGCGAAACAGAAACGCCACTTCTTCCTGATCCAGGGTCGCGGAAATGAGCTTCATTTCACTGGTCATGATTTCGCTAACGCCGACCGGGCGCTTGGTGCGCAGCAACAAACTGAGCGGGATAGTGCCGACCGGATCATGCTTTGGCCCCACCACCACGATGTCGTAAAAAACATCCGGCAGGTTCCAGTTTTCCTCCTCGGCGCTTTCACGCAAGTAGTCGATGGTTTTTCCCACATCCCAAAACGCCGGTACGGTCATGACTTCGCGCTGCATCAAACGCCCGGCGCTGTCTTCGGGGAATGAGAGGCTTTCTTCGATTAAGGTGCGATCGGCTTGGGGAATGGCCCCCAGAACGTGCTGCTGTTCGTCTTCTTCCAGTTCCTCGATGACGTTCACCGCATCATCGGTATCTAGCTCGGCCACCACCTCGGCGACCTGATCCAGGCCGATGTGGTCGATCATTTCATCAAGAACGGTTTCATCGACCTCGGCCAGAACTTCCGGGTCCAAAACATCTTTGGCAAATTCAAGCAAGCGGCGGCGCTGAACACCGCTCAGGCGTTCCAGCAGATCGGCAACATCGGAATAGTGCAGGTTCGCCACCAGTTCGCGCACGGCGGCTTCGTTGTCGGCGCCCATCGCATCGAGCACGCGGCCAACCATATCGGTGCCCAGACCAACTTCTTCAGGTGTGTCGGTTTGGCCATCGATTTCAGGCGGATCGGTTGGTTTGATGTCTGGATCGCTCATCGACTGCCTCCCTTACCGCCACTGGCTGGCTCCCCCGCACCGTATACGAAAAAGAGGCCCGCTGCTGAGTTAAGCGGCGAGCCTCTTGATTTTGGTGCGGTCGAGAAGACTCGAACTTCCACGGGATTGCTCCCACAACGACCTCAACGTTGCGCGTCTACCAGTTCCGCCACGACCGCTTAAGGCACCAAATCAGGCTTGGGAGCCCTAACAGGTTCCCGTTGCCTGCAGGGGGAATACCAAATAGTTTCAGTCCGATCAAGCTTCCATGCCGCGATTTCGGGGCTTTCGCGCCACGCCCGGCGAAATAGCCCAAAAAGGCTGAAAAACCATGCCATCCAAGCCTTCCCAGCCACGCGATTTACCCGCCGTTTTACCCCCCGTCGAGTGGTCCGTGGCGGGCGCACAGGTGGCCTATCCTGACGCCGTGGCCGCTATGGAAGCGCGCGTCGCCGCAATCCGAAATGAGGCTGCGCCTGAGCTCATCTGGCTGGTGGAACATCCGCCGCTGTATACCGCCGGCACCAGCGCGTCTGATGCCGACCTGTTGGACCCGGACCGCTTCCCCGTTTATGCGACCGGGCGCGGCGGCCAGCACACCTATCACGGCCCCGGCCAGCGCGTGGCCTATGCGATGATGGATTTGAAATTGCGCGGCTCAGATGTGCGCCGTTACGTGTTTGATCTGGAAGAATGGATGATCCGCACCGTCGCGCACTATGGCGTTACGGCTGAACGGCGCGAAGGCCGCGTCGGCATCTGGGTGGAACGCGGTGACGGCAGTGGCCTTGAAGACAAGATCGGCGCCATCGGCGTGCGGGTGCGCAAATGGGTTTCGTTTCACGGGCTTGCGCTGAACGTGCACCCGGACCTAACACATTTTTCCGGCATCGTTCCGTGCGGCGTTCCTGAACACGGCGTCACTTCGCTGGCGGCACTGGGCGTGGATGCAAGCATGG
>DAOVVL010000288.1 GCA_030637205.1 Thalassospiraceae bacterium
ACGTGAGCGCGTGATCAACTTCCTGCTCACCTGGAGCACTATGCTAGCTCTACTTCTGCTGGTTGCCGTCGCCGCTAGTCTGTCGCCTTATTTTCTCGAACCCCGCAACCTGTTCAACGTTATGCGCGGCGCCTCCATTATCGGCATTGTCGCCATCGGCATGACGTTCGTCATCCTCAATCGTGGTATTGACCTGTCGGTGGGGTCCATCGTCGGCATGGCAACGGCAATTGTCGCGCTGCTGGCGCCATATGGTTACGGCATGGCGGTTGGCGTGGCGATTTTTGCCTCGGTCATCGCAGGTCTCGTCAACGGCTTGCTGATCACGCGCCTTAACCTGCAGCCGTTCATCGCCACGCTGGCCAGCCTGATTTTCATCCGCGGTCTGGTTTACATACAAACCGACGGCAACAATATCATCCTTCGAAATGTGCCCGACTGGTTTAATTTTATTGGTTCGGGTCATGTCGGGCCGGTGCCGACGCCGATTATCATCTTCGTAGTCATTTGGCTGGCTGCACTGTTCGTGCTCAAACAGACCCGGTTTGGCCGCCATGTTTACGCGGTGGGTGCCAGCGAAGATGCGTCACGGCTATATGGCATCGACATCAATATGGTGAAGCTCAAGGTCTATGGCATCAGCGGATTGTTGTGCGGTATCGCAGGCGTGATCCTGGTGAGCCGTCTGATGGTTTCGGAACCGAACGCGGGCCAGCTTTATGAATTAGATGCAATCGCCGCAACCCTGATTGGCGGCACCACGTTTGACGGCGGTGTCGGCGGCGTCGGCGGCACCATCCTTGGCATCATGATTCTGGCGCTTCTCAGCAACATCCTGAACCTTCTTGGGGTGTCACCTTATTACCAGATGTTGCTGCAAGGCGGCATCATCGTCATTGCAGTGGTTGTCAGCGAAATCCGGCAGCGAAAGCGCTAGGGGCTGAAGATTATCTGCACAATAAAAAGACTAACTAATCACTGGAGATAAATAAGAAATACAAACCAAACCATCTAAGGGAGACATTGATTATGACCACTAAAAAACCATCCACGGGAATTTCCCGTCGTTCCGCACTTAAGGGTATCGGCGCTGCAGGTCTGGTAGGAGCCGTCGGCTTTCCGCTCATGATCAACCCAGCCTTTGCCGCCAGCTCTCTTAAGGGTAAAACCATCGGCTTCTCGATGACCCATGCGACCAACGACTGGCTGGTGCAGATGCGTTCCGGCGTTGTTAATTCCTGCGAGGCAAAGGGCGCGAAGTCGATTGTTCTCGATGCCAATGACAAACCCTCCAAACAGATCACCGATCTGGAAACTCTGGCGGTGCAGAAGGTCGATGCCGTTATTATTTCCACCTTCCACTCCG
Source organism: Thalassospiraceae bacterium (assembly GCA_030637205.1). Classification (GTDB taxonomy): domain Bacteria; phylum Pseudomonadota; class Alphaproteobacteria; order Rhodospirillales; family Magnetovibrionaceae; genus DAOVVL01. Next base: position 1,367 of record DAOVVL010000288.1, read on the forward strand.
AAGCCATAGCAGCAGGTGTTCGCGCCGTTAACGAAGCCGGCATTCCGGTAATTGTTCTCAGCTCGAGCCTCGCCGGCAACGTAGACTGGACCACGCACATGGCCACCGATACCGCCGGCACCGCACGTGCGGCTGGTGAATTCTTCGTCAAAAAGCTCGGTGGCAAAGGCAAAGTGGTGCAGATCGAAGGCAAGCCCGGATCCAAGGTTAACCAGGCGCGCGGCAAAGGTTGGCGCGATGTGATGGAAGCCACGCCCGGCATTGAAATCGTTGGCCACGCCATTGCCCATTACCAAAAATCCGAAGCGCTTCGCCACATGGAGGACATCCTACAGCGCGAACGCCAGATCGACGCCGTGTACTGCCACAACGACGGCATGGCCATGGGCGTTATCCAGGCTGCCAAGGAAGCCGGTCGTTTGAACGAAATGTTCATCACCGGCTATGACGGCATGCGCGACGACGCCATGGAAGCCATCTACAAGGGCGAAATGCTCGCAACCTGGGAATACCTGCCCTTCGGTGTTGAAGCCGTGGACGCAGCAGAACGGATCCTTGCCGGTCAGTCGGTGCCGAAGGAAATTCAGTTCCCTTCACCGCTGATCAGTAAAGACAACATCCTGGATTATTACGATCCCGCGACCGGCAAGCGCAAAACCGCGCCAAGCGCCTTGTCGTCGGTGTTATAATCAACCCGGATATGGCGGGAGGGCATGTGTCCTCCCGCCGTTTCCACCCATATGTTTTGAAATTTTTTTAAACCACGGTCCGAGATATCATGACCATTGAAAACACCAGCCCTGATGCTGTTCGGCCTCAAGTCTCCATTCATGGCTTGCAAAAAAGCTTTGGCGGCCTGCGTGCGGTCAAGCATGTGGACCTCAACATATATTCTGGCGAGGTGCTGGCCATCGTTGGCGATAACGGTGCCGGCAAGTCGACCCTGATCAAGATGCTGGCTGGCGTTGTGGTGCCGGACGAAGGCGAAATCCAAATCCGCGGCGAAAAGGTCGAGATCAACAATCCCAACGATGCACGCGAGCTCGGCATCGAAACGCTTTATCAGGAACTTGGCCTAGTCGATACCTTCAACGTGCCCGAAAACATTTTCCTCGGCCGCGAGTTGACCACGACAAAGTTTGGTGTGCCAGTCATGGACCACAAGGAAATGAAGCGACGCACCCAGGAACTGCTGGAACGCATCGACGTGCAACTGCCCAGCCTTGACCGGCCGGTGCGCTCTTATTCCGGCGGACAGCGCCAAGCCATTGCCATCAGCCGTCTCCTGATTGAAGATGTGAACCTCATCATTATGGATGAACCAATGGCGGCGCTTGGCATTGATGAATCAAGCAAGGTTTTGCGCCTGATCACCAATCTGCGTGATAAAGGGGAGGCGATCGTGGTTATCAGTCACAACCTCGACCATGTCTTCAGCGTTGCTGACAAGGTCGCGGTGATGAAGAATGGAGCCCTTGTCGACGTGGTGAGCACAGACGAGGTGGGGCATGACGAGCTTGTTACCATGATCGTGTCCGGCAAGCCCCATAAGCGCGATCAAGCGCCGAACTAACAGAGGTTTTTCAAATGAGCCGTAAAAAGAAGCCTGAAGAACTGCGCTCGCATCGTTGGTATGGTGTAAACGACCTCCGCTCGTTCGGCCATCGTTCGCGTTCCAAGCAGATGGGCTATGCCCGCGAAGACTGGGCCGGCAAGCCGGTCATCGCAATCATCAATACTTGGAGCGACATCAACCCCTGTCACACTCATTTCAAGCAGCGCGCCGAGGAAATAAAGCGCGGTGTGTGGCAGGCCGGTGGCTTCCCGGTTGAGCTGCCTGCCATGTCGCTGTCGGAACCGTTCGTAAAACCGACCACCATGCTGTACCGCAA
>DAOVVL010000291.1 GCA_030637205.1 Thalassospiraceae bacterium
CATCGCCGGCGGCAGTTATGACTGGAACCGCCAGAAAGATCAGGGCACGGAATTTCGCATCGAATACCGCCACGATGAAAAGTGGTTTGGCGCGCTGAAACCTTTTGTTGCGGCTGCGGCCACCTCAACCAGCAGCTATTTTGTCGGCGCCGGGGTTTTGATGGACGTTTATCTGGGCAACCGTCTGGTTGTCACCCCCAGCTTGGCGCCGCATTATTATAGCGGTGGCAATACGGCCCTGGACCTGGACTACGCGATTCAATTCCGTTCACAGATGGAAATTGCCTATCGCTTTGATGATAGGTCGAGGCTTGGGCTTGCGGTGTCGCATTATTCCAACGCCAGCCTCGGGCCGACCAATCCCGGCACGGAATCGGCCATGGTTTATTATTCGTTCCCGATCGACAGCGTTTTCGGCGACTAAGCCATCTAAATTTTGCGCCCGTAGCTCAGTCGGATAGAGCACCAGATTCCTAATCTGGGGGTCGTGAGTTCGAATCTCGCCGGGCGCACCATTTTTTCCCATTTATGACAAACATTGCGCCATTGAAACTGGCGGACTAACGTCGTGAACTGATTTGAAATATCCCGGGGGAACAGTGATGGCCGACGCCAACGTGATAACGCAAGTATTTTTACCTTTGTCTTTGGCCTTTATCATGTTTTCGGTGGGGCTGGAATTGGTGATCGAGGACTTCCGGCGGGTAGCCGTGCGCCCTAAGGATTTTGTTGTTGGCGCCATCAGCCAGATGATCTTGCTGCCCCTTGTGGCTTTCGGATTGCTATCCATCTGGTCAATGGAGCCGGCGCTGGCGGTTGGGGTGATGATCATCGCCGCCTGTCCGGGTGGCGTAACGTCCAACCTGATGACCTATCTGGCCCGTGGTGATACGGCATTATCTGTTTCCCTGACCGCGATCATCAGTTTGATGGCGGTTGTGACCCTGCCTTTAATCGTCAGCTTTTCCATATTCCATTTTATGGACGCGGCGAGCGCGCCTGAAATTTCGATTGGTAAAACGGTTCTGGGTGTTTTTGCCATTACCACAGTTCCGGTGGTTATCGGCATGACGGTGAAACGGCTGGCCCCGGTCTTCGCAGCGAAATTTGAAAAAACCGCCCGGATCATTGCATCCGCTCTTTTTGTTATTATCATTGTCGGCGCTATCGCGGCCGAACGAAACAATGTTGTAGAATATTTCATACAGGCCGGTCCGGTAACGCTGACCCTTAACTTGGTTATGATGGCGCTGGCCATGTTCATTGCAAAAATGATGGGGCTGGGGACACCACAGAAAACCGCCATAACCCTGGAATGTGGCCTGCAAAATGGAACCCTGGCAATTTTTGTTGCCGTTACCCTGATCGGGTCTGAGACCATGATGGTGCCGGGGGCCATTTACAGTCTTTTGATGTTCCCGACGGCCATCGCTTTCTTGTTTCTTGTTGTCAGGGGTAAGCCTGCAGTGCGCGTGACGTAGCGGGTACAATAAAACCCGGCTGAGCGCACCATTTTTTACAAAAACAAAAAAAGGGCCGGAGTTCCAAAGAACCCCAGCCCTGTTTTTTCAGATTGCAAAGGTGTTAGATCACCTTGCGCATCTCGACGACGAACTTGTCCATTTCGGTGTTCATAATTTCCGATTGTTTGGACAGATCACCCGCAGCGGCAAGCACCTCGCCCGCAGCCGAACCGGTTTCACCGGCGGCCTGGGTAACTTGCGAAATGTTCGAGGTCACTTCCTGGGTACCGGATGCGGCTTGCTCAACATTGCGGGCAATTTCCTGCGTTGCCGCACCTTGTTCTTCGACCGCGGCGGCAATGGTCGATGCGATCTCTTCGATCTGGCCAATGGTAGAACCGATGCTTTCAATCACATCCACGGCTTCCTGGGTCGCGCCCTGAATACCGCCAATATGGCTTGAGATTTCCTCGGTCGCCTTGGCCGTCTGGGTGGCCAGGTTTTTCACTTCGGATGCAACCACCGCAAAGCCCTTACCGGCTTCACCGGCACGCGCCGCTTCAATGGTTGCGTTCAGCGCCAGAAGGTTGGTCTGATCTGCGATGTCGGTGATCAGTGCCACCACTTCACCAATCTTGTTGGCAGCATCTGCCAAACCCTTGACCTTTTCGTTGGCACCCTGAACTTCGGACACCGCGCTGGATGCAATCGTGTTGGATTGCACCACCTGACGGCTAATCTCCGAAATTGAAGAAGAAAGTTCTTCGGCGGCACTGGCAACCGTTTGCACGTTGGTCGAGGCTTCTTCCGCCGCGGCAGCAACGATCGTTGATTGTTGTTGCGTGCTTTGTGCCGTGCTTTCCATGGTTTGTGCGCTCGATTGCAGTTCGGTCGCAGCAGATGATACCGTTTCCACCACACGTTTCATGTTGGTTTCAAAATCAGACGCAACAGTGTTGAAGTCGCCAACCTTGGAACCAATAGCGTCGGACGCCTTGTTGAAGGTCATCGCAGCACTGAGGAATGTTCCGGACATACCGCCCGGAAGAATTTTACGGAAGTACTTGTTTTCCGTCACATATTCCTGGCACGCGATGGTTTCACGAATGTACGCATCGGATACATCGATCAGCTTGTTGACGCCCAACTGCATCGCACCCAGATCACCGCCTTCGGTAATGTTGAGGATGCGGCTTTCAAATTCGCCATTACCGGCATCTGTTAAAACCGCCAGCGTGCGGTTAAGTTCCTTGTTGGCTTTCTCAAAGAACAAGAAGCCAAGTCCGGCTGACATAATAACAGCGCCAGAAGCGACAAGCTGCACAATCGCTGGCGCACTAGCTACTGATCCAACCAATGCTACAGCGGCGAATACAGCAGATGCGATTACTGCGGTTCTAGTCTTGGAGAGAGAAGATAAACTCATCGTAAGCCACCCCTTTATCTTTAAGAATACCAATCAATGTATCGAACGCAGCGTTCATGCCCTCCTTGCGGTTGGCGTGGCCGTTTTCGATATCAAGCAATGTTTTGTACAGCGGTGCGATGACTTCATCGACAACCTTGCGGCTGGGTACGCGACGGTTGGAATGAAAACCGATCACGGCGCCGGATGCATCGCGCGATGGCGTCGCATGGGCCAAAACCCAATAATGATCGCCGTTTTTCGACATGTTTTTCACATAGGCGAATATTTCGTTGCCCGCGCCCAGCGTATCCCACAAAAGCTTGAACACGCAGCGGGGCATTTCCGGATGACGCACCATGGAGTGC
>DAOVVL010000228.1 GCA_030637205.1 Thalassospiraceae bacterium
ATCGGAAACCTCTGGCTCGATGGGTTCAATGGGCTCAATGGGCTCAATGGGCTCAATGGGCTCGATGGGCTCGATGGGCACAACCGCTTCAGCCTCTGGCGGTGCTTCGCCATAAACCACGCCCGCAGGTTCAGCTGCGCCAGCCGCTTCCGCAGCGCCTTCCTCACCGGCCGCAGTTTCGAATTCACCCAGTTCCTCAGCCCCGATTGCCGCTTCCTGGCCATAGGTGTTTGCCGTTCCGCCTTCGGTGGGAAGGTAGCCCAGCGTCGCACCAAACAGGCTCAGCATTGCGGGAACATCATACCTGGGGGCCGCCTTCGGGGCGGCGTTAAAGCCCGCAACCGTTACGCCAAAGTAGGCTTGATTGATGGTCATCACGCCCGCGTCGTTGATGATGATAACTTCCCCGACAAATCCGTCGGCTTCTTCCATCATCACCACGGTCATGTTGATGCCGTCAGAAATCTCGATGCCCACCTGGGTTCCGCGAATGCCGATGGTCGCCGTTGGGGTATTGACCAGCATGGCTTCGGGATCGGTTTTGGCGATCTGGCCGGACACGATGGTGAAAATGCCTTTCATCACCGACAGCGAAATGCTGCCTTCCTGTGCGCCCGGATCGTAAATCAATTCATCCAGCACCATGCGGCCATCTTCGCCCATGGCCACCGAAGCACCATCGGCCAGGACAATGCCAAGCCCGGCGTCTGCACCGGTTTCAAGGATATCGCCCAGATAAACCTGGGCACCGGGCTCGAGAGTGAGCCGCGTTCCATCTGCGCGGATGACCACTACTTCGCCGACCGCAGTGGAAACGTGGCCAATGGCTTCGCTGGTGGGAACATCGCCGGCGACCTGCATGCCGCCTTCAGACCCGGCAAGACGTGCCGCGGTGTGCGCAGGCACACGTGCGCCCGCATCGCTCAATAGCGACGGCGGTGGATCAACTGTGAAAAAATTCGTGACCGTGACTTCTGCACCATCTGGCGAGGTCATCACCAGATCTGGGCCAGAACGCGCAAACCCAGCATCCGACGGGTTGAACCCGGCGGGCAACAGAACACTTTCGCCTACTGCCTCTAGGGCAACCGCGCTTGCGGGATTGGCCGTCATATCAATGTTCGTCGCCATGGGACACCTCCAAAATAAAGTGTTTCAAGTCCCTCTACTCCGTCTTTGATTATAGCACAAACCGGGGCCAAAAGCACTGAAAGCCGGGCTTTGCACCGTTTGGTACTAAACTGATATGGAAGCATAATTCTAGCTTTCAAGCCCCCTTGTGACCCTGCTATGGTTTCAGGTGAGCCAAGCCCAAAAGCAACCGAAATGAAAACCCCATGACCGACTTCAGCGATGCCTTCCAAGCGGCACTTGGTTTGATCGTGACCCTAGATAGTGATCTGGCGGAAATTGTTGCGCTTTCGCTGGGCGTCAGTTTGACCGCCGTCACTATTGCCACGGTGATCGGCATGCCCGTGGGTGCCATGGTGGCTTTGTTTCGCTTTCCCGGTCGTCACGGCCTTTCTGTATTTCTCAACGCGCTGATGGGGCTACCGCCCGTCGTGGTGGGTTTGATCGTTTATCTGATGCTATCGCGAATGGGTCCGTTCGGTGTGTTTGGTTTGCTGTTTACCCCCACCGCCATGATCATCGCCCAGGTGTTGCTGGTTACCCCCATTATTGCGGCCCTGACCCGACAGGTCGTCGAAGACCTGTGGCGCGAATACCGCGAACAGCTGATGTCGCTGGGTGCCAGTAAGATGCGCGCCATCCCGACGCTGCTGTGGGATGGGCGATTTTCGCTGGTCACCGTGGTGCTGGCAGGCTTCGGGCGCGCCAGTGCCGAGGTCGGCGCGGTGATGATTGTTGGTGGCAACATCGATCACGCGACCCGTGTGATGACCACCGCCATCGCGCTGGAAGTCAGCAAAGGCAACCTCGCGTTGGCATTGGGTTTGGGTATTTTGTTAATCGCCCTTTCGGCCACCATCGGGGCGGTGGCCTACATCATTAAAGAACGCGCCGAAAGACGGATGTCGGGGGGGATGTTAGGTGGGTGAAAACATGAACAACGCATCAAACGTCCTTCCGTTGGTCTTGGATAACGTCTGGTATCGAACGCTTGACGGAATGCCACTGATCAAGGAAATCACCACCACGCTTAAAGCCGGCGGCAAGGCGGTCATTATCGGCCCCAACGGGGCGGGCAAAAGTTTATTCCTGCGCCTGTGTCACGGATTGATTGAACCCAGTGAAGGCAACATCAAGTGGCAACTCGCAAGCGGTGCGGCGGCACATCAGGCGATGGTGTTTCAGCGCCCGGTGATGTTGCGCCGAACCGTCAGGGCAAATGTTGATTACGCACTACACCTGCAAAAAATTGCGCCACCCACACGCAGCCAAATCATTAACGACGTGCTGGAAAAAACAGGCCTAAGTCGGCTGGCTGACACACAGGCGCGGCTGCTTTCATTTGGCGAACAGCAACGCCTGGCACTGGCGCGCGCGTGGGCGCTGAAACCGCAAGTCCTGTTTATGGATGAGCCGACCGCGAGCCTGGATCCGTCGGCGGCTTACCTGATTGAACAACTGATCGAAACCATTACCGCCCAAGGCACGAAAATTATTATGACCACCCACGATCTGGGTCAGGCCCGGCGCATGGCTGATGAAGTTCTGTTCCTGCATCGGGGCAGGCTTTTGGAACACGCCCCCGCCGAGCAGTTTTTCAGCGCGCCCAAAAATGACCTGGCCCAGGCGTTTATCAAGGGTGAACTGTTGTGGTGGCGGCGCGGTGAAGGCTCAGATGATGCCAAACGCCATGACCCCAAACACGCCAGATGATACCGAGAACATGATGGCGTTGCCAACAAATCCCAAGACGCTAAGATGGCCCGACATGGGGTTAATGGGGATGCACGACTATGATTGTTGTTGAAGACATCGCCCTTTATTTTGGCGGCGTAAAGGCGGTTGACGGGGTCAGCCTCAACATCGAAAAGGGCTCAATCACGGGCCTGATCGGCCCCAATGGCGCGGGCAAGACCACGCTGTTTAATATCATTGCCGGTGTTTACCAGCCATCTCGGGGCCGCATCTGGCTTGACGGCGAAGACGTGACCGAACTGAAACCCCATGAGCTGTTTGCCAAGGGCCTGCTTAGAACCTTTCAAATCGCCCATGAATTTTCATCCCTGACGGTGCGCGAAAACCTGATGATGGTTCCGCCCAACCAGGCCGGGGAAACATTGCTCAACGCATGGTTCCGGCGCGCAGATGTCGCGCGCGAAGAACACCAAAACCGCGAAAAAGCCGACGAGGTGATCGAATTTCTGAACCTGACACATGTCGCCCATGAACAGGCGGGCAACCTTTCGGGCGGTCAGAAAAAATTGCTGGAACTGGGCCGCACCATGATGGTCGATGCCAAAGTAGTTCTGCTCGATGAAGTGGGCGCGGGCGTCAACCGCACACTGTTAAACGAAGTCGGCGATGCCATCGTGCGCTTGAACGTTGAGCGCGGCTATACGTTTTGCATGATCGAACACGACATGGATTTCATTTCAAAGCTGTGCAATCCGGTGATCGTTATGGCCAACGGCCAGAAATTAATGCAAGGCACCGCCGAAGAAGTCAAAACCAACGACGCCGTGATCGAGGCCTATCTCGGCACTGGCCTCAAGAACAAAAAAGCGAAAAGCGCATGAGCTACCTGATGGGCAAAGACATGCGCGGTGGCTATGGCGGCGCGGATATTCTGCATGGCTGCACCATTGCGGTGGACAAAGGCGAAATCGCGGTGGTGGTCGGGCCCAACGGGGCGGGGAAATCCACCGCCATGAAGGCGCTGTTTGGCATGCTCAACATTCACGAAGGCGTCGTCACCATCGGCGACAAGGACATCACCAAACTTTCGCCCCAGGACCGGGTCAAGGAAGGCATGGCGCTGGTGCCGCAAACCAACAACATCTTCACATCCATGACGGTTGAGGAAAATCTGGAAATGGGCGCGTTCCTGCGCCGCGATGACATTTTCCAGACCATCGAACACATCTATGAGCTGTTCCCCATTTTAAAAGAAAAGCGCAACCAGCCGGCGGGTGAGCTTTCC
>DAOVVL010000122.1 GCA_030637205.1 Thalassospiraceae bacterium
CAAGCGTGGATGCGGTGGTGGCGGGTGAGGTCAAAAACGCGTTCGCGGCCCTGCGTCCGCCCGGCCATCATGCCGAACGCGATCGCGCCATGGGGTTTTGCCTGTTTAACAATGCAGCCATTGGCGCGTTTCATGCGCTGGAGCTGGACGGCATTGAACGCGTGGCGGTGATGGATTTTGACGTTCATCATGGCAACGGCACGCAACAGGCTTTTTGGGACCATGAAAACCTGATGTATGCATCGACGCACCAGTCGCCGTGTTATCCCGGCACCGGATCGGAACGCGAACGCGGCAAGTTTTCCAACATCGTCAACGCACCGTTGCCGCCGGGTTCCGGTGGCGAAGACCTGAAAGATGCATTTGGCTTCATTCGCCCGGCGCTAAAAAAGTTCGCCCCGGATTTACTGATTATCTCAGCCGGCTTTGATGGCCATGTCAGCGATCCGCTGGCCCAACTGATGCTCACCGAGGCAGATTTCGAATGGATCACCGACGAGCTGTTGGCTATCGCTGATTTGACCGCCGGGGGCCGGGTGGTCTCGGTACTGGAAGGGGGCTACGATCTGGACGCGCTGGGCGCATCCGTGGCCGTGCACGTTAAATGCCTGATGGGGGCCTGATTCTAGGTTGCGCTGGGCGGGGTGCGCTTTTAGACTCTGCCCACCCAATTGGCGAAATTATCTTTTGAGAGAAGAATAAGTGATGGCAAAAGCGAAAAAAGAGGCTCAGGCCGATATCCCGGCTGATATCCAGAAGCTCAGCTTCGAAGAGGCGCTGGGCGAACTGGAAGACATGGTGCGCGACCTGGAAGACGGATCAGGCGAGTTGGAAGGTGCCATCAAATCGTTTGAGCGCGGCACGCACCTGAAACGCCATTGCGAAAACAAACTGAAAGAAGCCGAAGCGCGGATCGAAAAGATCGTGCCCGGTTCCGGCGGCAAACCAGGTGTGGAACCGGCGGAGTTCGACTGAACGTGGCCACGTCTTCACAAAATTCCAATTTCAACCGTAAAAAGTTTGAAGCGCAGTTGCATAACAGTGCTAACGAGGTCGAGCGCACGCTGGACCGGTTGTTGAAAAAAGTAAGCGGCCCTGAAGGGCGCTTGATGGAAGCCGTGCGTTATGCATCGCTGGGCGGCGGCAAGCGCATCCGCCCGTTTTTGACCCTGCACACGGCGGCGCTTTTTAATGTCGATGCCGCCCAAGCCGCGCGCGTCGCGGCGGCCATTGAAATGGTGCATTGTTATTCGCTGGTCCACGATGACTTGCCGTCAATGGATGATGACGATCTGCGTCGCGGCCAGCCGACCTGTCATATCAAGTTTGATGACGCCACCGCCATCTTGGCCGGGGATGCGTTGCTGGCGCGCGCGTTCGAAGTTCTTTCCAACGAACAAACCCATCAGGATGCAGCCGTGCGCATTGAACTGGTGGAAGCACTGGCCAAGGCGGCAGGGCCGCAAGGCATGGTCGGCGGACAGATGCTGGATCTGGTGGCCCATCAACATAATCTGGACATGAGCGAGGTTGCCCGACTGCAACGCATGAAGACCGGCGCGCTGATAGATGTTGCGTGCATGGCCGGCGGCATTTTGGGAAAGGCCACGGAACATGCGCGCCACATGCTGCACGGCTACGCCCGTGATCTTGGCCTCGCATTCCAGATCACGGATGATTTGCTGGATGTGGAAGGCAATGCGGAAACCGTCGGCAAGCAAACCGGCAAGGACGCCGGTCAGGGCAAGGCCACTTTCGTGTCGTTGTTGGGTGTGGATGCGGCGCGCGAACAGGCCCGCCTGCTCTCAGGACAGGCTCAGGAACATCTTGCAATGTTCGAGAAAAAGGGCGAACCTCTGCGGGATTTGGCACATTTTGTCGTTGAAAGATTGTCCTGATTTGTGGACCGACCTTGGCGATGGCCCAATTTTTATATAAAATCAAAGCCTTAGCAATTTGTAAGGAAGCGCCGCGTGGCGAAGTCTAACCCACCATCCAATAAAGACGAGCAACCTGTTCCCGCCATGACGGCACCAGGCGAAGGCACGCCGCTGCTCGACAGCCTCAAGGTGCCCGAAGACATTCGTGCGCTGGATGTAAACGCCTTAAAAGCACTCGCCGATGAAGTGCGCGCCGAAACCGTGCGCACGGTATCGATTACCGGCGGGCATCTGGGTGCATCGTTGGGTGTGGTCGAACTCACCGTGGCCTTACACCATATTTTCGATACGCCGTCGGATCGCCTGATCTGGGATGTGGGCCATCAGTGTTATCCGCACAAAATCTTGACCGGCAGGCGCGATCAAATGCGCACCCTTCGCCAGGGCGGCGGCCTTTCCGGTTTTACCAACCGCGCGGAAAGTGAATTCGATCCGTTTGGTGCCGGGCACAGCTCGACTTCCATCTCCGCAGGCCTTGGCATGGCAGTTGCGCGCGACCTTGAAGGCAAAGACAACAACGTGATCGCGGTGCTAGGTGACGGCGCCATGAGTGCCGGCATGGTGTTTGAAGCCATGAACCATGCGGGATCGCAAGATTCTCGCCTGATCATCATTTTAAATGACAACGACATGTCCATCGCCCCGCCGGTTGGCGCCATGAGCGCGTATCTGTCGCGCCTGATTTCATCCAAGCCGTACCGCAGTGCGCGTGGGCTGGCCAAGGAACTGTCGAAAAAGCTTCCGCGTCGTTTGGAAGAAGCCGCGCGTAAAGCCGAAGAATATGCCCGTGGCATGGTCACCGGCGGCACCTTGTTTGAAGAAATGGGCATCTATTATGTTGGCCCTATTGATGGCCACAATTTAGATCACCTGTTGCCGGTATTGAAAAACATTCGCGACGACGAAGGCCAAGGCCCGGTGCTGGTGCATGTGGTAACCGAAAAGGGTCATGGCTACGCCCCGGCCGAAGACGCCGCCGACAAATTCCACGGCGTCAGCAAATTCGATGTGGTGACCGGCAAGCAGGTCAAGTCCAAGGCCAACGCGCCCAGCTATACCAAGGTCTTTTCCGATGAAATGGTCCGTTTGGCTTCGGTGGATGAAAAGGTGGTCGCCATTACCGCCGCCATGCCGTCCGGAACCGGACTGGATGATTTTGCTGAAAAGTTCCCGGACCGCTTTTTTGATGTCGGCATCGCCGAACAACACGCCGTGACCTTTGCCGCAGGCTTGGCAAGTGAAGGCATGAAACCGTTTTGCGCGATCTATTCTACTTTCCTGCAGCGCGCGTACGATCAAGTGATCCACGATGTTGCAATCCAGAATTTGCCCGTGCGTTTTGCACTGGATCGCGGCGGGCTTGTCGGTGCGGATGGCGCCACCCATCACGGCGCGTTTGATCTGGCGTATCTGGGTTGTCTGCCCAACATGGTGGTGATGGCCGCGGCGGACGAGGCTGAGCTGAAACACATGACCGCAACGGCGGCCGCGTACAATGACGGCCCCATCGCGTTTCGTTATCCGCGCGGTGAAGGCATCGGCGTGGAACTTCCCGCTGGCGGAACTGTGCTGGAAATTGGGCGCGGGCGTGTGCTTTGTGAAGGCACCGCAGTTGCCGTGCTTTCCATCGGCACGCGCTTGGGCGCGGCACTTGAAGCCGGCGAGCAACTGGCGGCGCAGGGCTTATCCACCACGGTTGCCGATGCGCGCTTTATGAAACCGCTGGACGAGGACCTGATTGAGAAACTGGCACGTGAACATCAAGTGCTGGTGTGCATCGAAGAAGGTGCCGCCGGTGGCTTTGGTTCGCACGTTCTGGAATTTCTCGGCAATCGCGGATTGCTCGATGGTGGCCTGAAGGTTCGCACGTTGAACCTTCCCGACCGCTTTATTGACCACGATACCCAAAGCCAACAGTTGATCGAGGCTGAACTGACCGCAGACGACATTGTGCGTGTGGCCCTTGATGCACTGGGTAAAAACGCCAGCGACGCCACGCTTAAAAGCCGGGCTTAGGCAAGCCACCCTCCATGACAAAACCCAACAAATCGCGCCTCGATCAGTTAATGGTGGATCGCGGGCTGGTGGAAAGCCGATCGCGCGCGCAAGCCTTGGTGATGGCGGGCAAGGTCTATAGCCAGACCAAGCGCCTTGATAAACCCGGCCACAAATTCCCCGACGACACGCCGCTTGAAATCAAAGGCCAGGACCACCCGTGGGTTTCGCGCGGTGGGGTCAAGCTGGCGGCGGGCTTGGCGCACTTTGAAATCTCGCCCGATGGCAAAACGTGCATGGATGTGGGCGCAAGCACCGGGGGCTTCACCGATGTTTTATTGCACGGCGGGGCGACCAAGGTTTACGCGGTGGATGTGGGTCACGGCCAGTTGGCGTGGAAGTTACGCGAAGACGAACGCGTGATTGTCATGGAAAAAACCAATGCACGGCATTTAAGCCGTGAGCAAATCCCAGATCCCATAGACCTGATCGTTTGCGATGCATCGTTCATCGGGCTGGAAACGCTGTTGCCCGCATCACTGGAACTGGCGGCACCGGATGCGGACCTGATCGCGCTGATCAAACCCCAGTTCGAGGTCGGCAAGGGCGAAGTCGGCAAGGGCGGCGTGGTACGCGACCCGGAACTTCACGCCGAAGTCTGCGCGCGCATTGAAAACTGGCTGGGCGCACAAGAAGGCTGGCGGGTGCTGGGCGTTGAGACAAGTCCGCTAAAAGGGCCGGAAGGCAATGTTGAATTTCTGATCGGGGCCACAAAAAAATCCGCCCCGGTGTGAAATTTTACGCGAGGGGGTTGCGAAATTTCACTTACGGGGCGGGGTTCCTGGGCAGGAAATATCGTTTAGTCTTGGTCGACCGGCAGGTCCTGGTCCATCCAGGCGTTGATCCCGCCCTTCATGTGGTGCACGTCACCAAAACCTGCATTCATCATTTGTTTGGCAGCCGCGGCAGAACGCTTGCCCACGGCGCACATTAAAACCACAAGGGTCTCATTGATGGTGGGGAAATGCTCGCCTTCAAAAAAGCTGAGCGGCATCAGGAACGCACCGGGAATACGCACGTTTTCATATTCGCTGGCTTCGCGAACATCGACCAGTATGGCCTCACCCCGGTTTAACATCCCATGCACATCGACCGGTTCCAGGTCGATCAGTACGGGGGCATCGGCCACGGGGGCGAGAGGGAGAATTTCGGCGCTCATGGTCTGGGTTCCTGAATGCGTTGTTTGACTGCAGTTATTATATAACACCATAAAACGATGTCAAAAAGAAAATCAGTACACAAAATAGTGGTTAAATAGAGCGAAAAAGGCTCTAAGTCACTACGATTAAAGGGGTTAAAGGTTTGCGCCGGGTTTCTGGTTCGCGCTGTTGGCGGTTTTTGCCCACCTCGAAACGTTTGCCCGCGCCGTAGCCGGCGCCTATCCGGGGTTGATCCCTGAGATCACCCAGGAAGAGGAGTCCATAATAATTCCGTCGGCTTCCTTCTTCTGCACGTTAATGGCATCGGCAAGGGCTGCTTCAATCTGGTCGCGTTTTTCCTCGGCCTCGTCACCGGCTTCGCGGTAAACCTCACCCGCAGGGCCAAGCGCCAGTTGAAAATCGATGGCGTCCTGTACGGTTCTTCCCACCAACACGGGTGCATCAACACGGACGAATTCAATGTCGGTATAACCCGCGGATTTCATCATCCCTGTCACCATGTCCTGGCTTTGCATGGAAAACGGACCGGGTCCACAGGTCTGCGCATCTTCACCGGGCGGCGGCAGGAAGCCCAATACAATGGACTTGGCCATGCTCAGCCACGGATTGTCATCAGGCGTGCGCCACACAATGTGGGTCATGGTGGCACCCGGTTTCATGGCCGTGCGCATGTTGCGCAGGGCAACAACGGGGCTGTCAAAAAACATGGTGCCGAAGCGTGAAAATACGAAATCGTACTCTGGCTTGAAGGGCGTGGTCATGGCATCGCCGATGGCGAAGTCAACATTTTCCATGCCTAGTTCCTTAGCTTCGCGTCGGCCAAAGTCCAAAAACGCATCGCAACAATCAACGCCTAAAACGTGGCCAGTGGCCCCGACCTTTTTGGCAAGTTTGATGGCCGTATCGCCAAACCCGCAGCCAACATCCAGCACACGGTCGCCTTCCTTGACGCGCAGGTTGGGAAACACCGCTTCACTGTGGCTGGTTAAACCATCCACCAGCACATGTTTGTATTTGATAAACTTTGGAGCAAGGACATCGTTCCAAAATTTTACGAACTCAGTATCTTCGATTGCATTATTGGTGGGATTGTCGGTGAGATTTTCGGGCATTTTGGCGTTCTCCGAAAAATATATGGTTACCTCTTATGTAGGCAATCATAGATGACATATTCCAGATAACTTTTTAAGGCGCGCGAAATAATACCCTATATTTGGCCATTCTTAAAGCCCGCATTGGCCCC
>DAOVVL010000269.1 GCA_030637205.1 Thalassospiraceae bacterium
CGATGTTTCGCAGATCGGGAATGATAGGTCCACAAACAGCGGTTTTCGCCAGGCATATAATGGCAAGCCCGCAAGCCTGCTTGTGTTCAGAGACAATTTTAATTCCTTTGAAGGCGTAGTTGAAAAAGTTGATCTGGTGGCCAGTTATGTTCCCATTATTAGGGATGGGAAGACCATTGGTGTGTTCGAGCTGTACTCGGATGTAAGCGGCGCGATTTCGCGCATGAAAGCACTTTCCGTGCAGTTGGTCGGGGTGTTGCTGATTTTGGCGGTGCTGTTGTTTGCTGCACTGTTCATATATATGCGCCGCGCTGACAGAATTTTGAGCAACCAATACACCCGTATCCAGAACGAAATCGAAGATCGCGGTGCAGCCGAAGAAGCCTTGCGCACCAGCGAAAGTAAACTGCGTGATTATCTGAATTCAGCATCAGACTGGATATGGGAAACGGATGATCAGCACCGTTTCACTTTTATTTCAGACCAGATACTTGAGGCCCTGGGCATAAATGAAATCACCGGAATTGGTAAATCGCGTCTTGATATGGGCGTAAATGATTCTGATGAAGATCGAAAATTATGGAAAGCCCATTCCGATGAACTTGCGCGGCGGGTTCCTTTTAATAATTTCATATATGCAAGAACAATTGGCGATCGAACGATTTATGTCCGCATCAATGGTGTGCCGGTTTTCAACCGCGATGGAAAATTTACAGGCTATCGAGGTGTCGGCACCAATGTGACCCGGCAAATTCTGGCCGAAAAGGAACTGAAACGATCTGAGCAACAGTTGTCGCTGGCGTTTCATGCCAGCCCGGCGCTGAGCGTGATTTCGGGCCTTGAAACCGGCATTCATCACGAGGTCAATGAACAGTGGCTGAAAACACTGGGCTATGAACGCGACGAGGTTATCGGCAAAACCGCAGACGAGCTTGGGTTATGGACAGACAGTCAAGCGCGTGAACGCATCGTTTCGCAAATTCGTGAACATGGACGCGTCAGCGGCATAGAAATCCAGCTGGTTGCAAAATCAGGTGAGGCCAAGGACTTTCTGGTCGAGGCCGAACGCATCCCGTTTGCAGGCGAAGATCGAATGATGATGGTTGCCCAGGATATCACGGCACGAAAGCACAAAATGGATACCCTTCAGGCTTCGCACAATGAACTGGAAGAGAGGGTTGTTGAGCGCACGATGGAACTTATGGAATCAAAAGAAAGTGCGGAATTGGCCAATCGAACCAAAACAGAATTTCTCGCCAACATGTCGCATGAATTACGCACGCCGCTTAATGCCATTATCGGTTTTTCCGACATCATCAAGCAGGAAATGTTTGGCCATATTGAAAACAATTCGTATATCGAATACGCGACCCACATCAAGGAGTCAGGCGAACACTTATTGAAACTAATCAATGACATTTTGGATGTTTCAGCCATCGAATCCGGAAAAGTCGAACTTATGAGCGATCATTTCTCTGTTTCAGCCGTTACCAAGGCTTCCCTGCGTCTGGTTCGTGAGCGTGCCGACATAGGGGAGCTTTCGCTGGTAAATTCTGTGGTGGGTAAGGACGAAAATAATAAACAAATTTTTATGAATGCCGATGAACGCCGCGTGAAACAGATATTGATAAACCTTCTTTCCAACGCAATTAAATTCACGCCACCTGATGGGCGAGTGGAAATCAGCTCTCAATTTGATGACAGCGGAAACTTTGTGTTCAAGGTGTCAGACACGGGTATCGGAATCGCCAAAAAAGATATTGCAAAGGTTCTGGCGCCGTTTGGTCAGGTCGATAGCAGCTATTCACGCATGCACGAAGGCGCCGGGCTGGGGCTTCATCTTACCCAGAGCCTTGTAGAACTGCATGGCGGCTTTCTGCAAATTGACAGCGAGCCCGACCACGGAACTGTGGTTACCATTGGGTTTCCGCCCGATCGCGTCGTTGCCAGCGATGATGCTTGCGAAGACGTGTCGGCGTAGCGGAAAATTCGCTAGGCTAAAAGCGCCCAGTGAATGTATTTGCACCAGCCGGACGAGCCGCGCATGAACCAAAACCAAAATTTGCAGTTAGTTCGCATGTCAGCGGTGGTTGGCCACCGTGGCGCCGCGCACCATGCGCCGGAAAATACGCTTGGCGGTTTGACGGCTGCCAGCAAGGCGGGGGCACAGTGGGTTGAGCTTGACGTGCGCCTGAACGCGGATGGCGATTTGATAATATTTCACGATGACAATTTGTTGCGCATGGCCGGGGTGAATGCACGCGTAATCGATACCACTGGCGCTGAACTTGCCCAACTGGATGTGGGTGGCGGCTTTGATCCCGGCTTTGAAGGTGAACGCATCCCCACACTGGCTGAAACATGGCAACGCGCGCAGGAACTGGGGCTGGGGGTAAATCTGGAAATCAAGGCGACCCGTCATGTTGATGGCGTTGATGCGGCCGAGGCCCGGCGCGTTGGAACTGGGCTTGCACAATTTATCGGTGATGCTGAAATGCTGAACGGTGGCCTGCTGGTTTCCAGCTTTTCTGAGGTGGCCCTGGACGCTTTTGCTCAAGCGGGTCTCGGGGTGGCGATGGCGCTCAATCTTGACCCCTTGCCCGCAGACTGGCGCTCAAAGGCGCAAAAATTGGGCGTGGGGGCGATCCACCTGAACGACCGGCACATCGACCCAGAGATCGCCGCCCGGGTTGTGGCGGCTGGTTTGGTTGTGGGGGTATTTACGGTCAACAATGTGGACCGGGCCCGCCAGCTCTGGGATTGGGGCGTGACCTCGGTGTTTAGCGACGATCCGCAAAAACTCCTTGAAAAACAATAACTTTGAAAAAATGATGAAAAATCTGGCCGGGGGTGGCGCTTTGCACCCGCGCGCACTATATTAGAAAAAGCTTAAATGACTTTAACCTCTCCCGGAGATCCTCGACATTGTGCAGGCACTCCCGGCCTGAAAAGGCAAACAAGGAACACTCAACCTATGGCGACCCTTAATCTCAATAGCGAAAATTTTGACAGCACCATCCAGGGCAATGACATCGTATTGATCGATTTCTGGGCTGAATGGTGTGGCCCGTGTAAATCGTTTGCCCCCGTTTATGAAGCGGCCAGCGAACAGCATACAGACGTTGCCTTTGCCAAGGTCGATACCGAAGAACAGCAGGCGCTGGCAGGCCAGTTTGGCATCCGCTCAATCCCGACCATTGCGGTGTTTCGCGAACAAGTCATGGTGTTTTCACAGGCTGGCGCGTTGCCGGCCTCGGCGCTTGAAGAACTGATCAAACAGGTCAAGGCGCTCGACATGGAAGACGTTCGCGCCAAGGTCGCCGAAGCCGAGCAAAAGGCTGCCAACGAAGCCTAAGCACGGCTCAGAAATCTGATGTGTAAATTAAATGCGGCGCCATCTCGAAAGATGGCGCCGCTTTCTCGTCTATCCCGGACCTACGGGAAAAGGGGGGGAAGAGGCCCGAAACAAGACGAAACCCATTAGGATTAGGCGATTGTTTTGTTTATAAGCCGATCACAATCTGCGATCAGTTTAAAAGGGCGAATTCCATAACAAATATTTTCGCCCGGATCAA
>DAOVVL010000166.1 GCA_030637205.1 Thalassospiraceae bacterium
AACATATCCAGCCATTCGGTAAAGGCTTCCCACTTGATTGGCGTAGCGCGCTCAATAGCAAAGGTGCGAATGGCTTTATCGTGTGCATGGCTGTGGGCATGGTCATGTTGGTGGTCGTAAACGGGTTCACTGTCGGTGGCGTCAATATCCAGCCAGCGTTCGATTTGCGGTTTTAAATCGCCATCAAACAATCCAGCTTCAAACAAATCTGTTGGCGTGGGTGTATCGCCTGTGGCGCGGATCAGGTGCGCACCGGGATTGATCGCGCCGATGCGCGCCTCAAGGCTGGAAACTTTAGCCCCATCCACCAAATCTGTTTTGGTCATCACGATGCGCTCGGCAATGGCGATTTGTTTTACGCTTTCCTCGAATTCGTCCAGTGTTGCATCGCCCAAAAGTGCATCGACGGTGGTGATGATGCCGTCCAAGCGGTAGCGCCCCGATGCGATGGGATCGGGAATCAAGGTATGCACCACCGGCGCCGGATCGGCGAGGCCGGTGGCTTCAATGATTAAGCGGCGAAACGGCGGGATGGTTTTATCCGCGCGGCGCACCAGAAGATCGCGCATGGCCTTAGATAAATCGCCACGCACCGAACAGCACACACAACCGCCTTGCAACAGCACCACATCTTCGTCGAGCTTTTCGACCAGCAGATGATCGATGGACACATCGCCGAACTCGTTTATCAGCACGGCGGTTTCAGTCATGTCGGGGTGTTGCAACAGACGGTTAAGCAACGTCGTTTTGCCGCTGCCCAAAAAGCCGGTCAGCAGGCTAACGGGGATGGCGGCAGGAAGGTCGTCGGTCTGGTCTATTTCATTTGCCATAAAGTTCATCGGGGTCGGTGATGACATCCGCGATGGTGGCGGGGGCGCCGTCGCGCACCGCGTTGAAAAAACAATTTTGTCGTCCGGTGTGACACGCCACGCCTAACTGGTCGACCTGCAACAGCACCGTGTCGGCGTCGCAATCCCAGCGGAAATCGATCAGCGTCTGCACCTGGCCGGATGTTTCGCCCTTGCGCCACAGTTTCTGGCGCGAACGTGAAAAATAACAGACCTTTGCGCTGCTTAGCGTTTCGCGGATGGCGTCGGCGTTCATCCACGCCATCATCAGCACTTCGCCGCTGTCAGCCTGCTGGGCGATGGCCGCAACCAGCCCTTGATCGTTAAAGCTGATGGCTTCGATCACGTCGCTGATGGTATTTTCATCCAGCGGGGCCTGGGGCGGTAACTGGGTTTGTGTCTTGCTCATGGGCTCTATATGTAAGGCATTTCAGCAGCGCGCGCGCGTTTTTTTGCATGATCCGGGCGTAAAGCGTCGGGCTGTCATCAAGATCAAGGCCCAGCGCATCCAGCGTCCCCAAGCGCATCCCGGGCTCGCTGGCCAGTTGGCGCGCCAGCTTGGACGTCACTTGTGGTTCGCCCAACAGGCAACGCACGTCATTGTGATCAATCAGGGCGCGCAGTTCAGATATATGTCGCGCGCCCGGTTCACGGTCCACGGTTTCACGGATGTAGCCTTGCTGGTTCAGGCCAAATTCGCGCACCAGATAGGCGAACCCGTCATGCTGGACAATGAACGGCGTGTTTTTAACGTCGCCCAGAAACTTCGTCATCTGGCGTTTCAGGTTCTTGATGCGGTTTTTCGCAACGCGGGCGTTTTTTTCATAAACCTCACGATTGTCAGGATCAGCCTCGATCAGGGTCCGCGCGATGGTATCGACCATGGCGCGCGCGTTGGCCGTGGAAAGCCAGATGTGCGGATCATCCCCCCCAGCCAGTTCGATCAGGTCCAGCCCCGGCGCGTCCATCATGGCAACCACTTGGGCCCAGCGGGCAAGATTTACGATGGGGACTTCCAGCGCGGTTTCCAGCGCCGGGCCGATCCAGAACACCACATCGGCGTTTTCCAGTTTTCTGGCGTCGGATGCCCTGAATTGAAGGGTATGGGCGGACAGGTTGGCGTCGATCAGTTGTTCGGGCACAAACACGCCATCGCTCACCGCCAGCACCAGCGCATATAGCGGGCGGATGGTAGCGACCACGTTCAGCTCTTTGGCCTGCACACCTAAATTAGTGCCAAAAACAAAGGTAGCGGCCAAAAACGCCCAAACCAGCCGTGCGGAAAAGAAGGATCTCATGAGATGTCAGAAAACTCCGTGCATGTTGAGTAATGTTATAATATAACATTTTGAAATGGCAAGCTCACATATCCCACATTCTCTTAAAAGCTCCGCAACCGCCGGAACAAAAGGCCCGTTCCCGGCCCGCGGCCATGACCATGCAAGGTGCGTGACATCGGCGCTGGATGAGGCCCAGAACCTGTGCGCATCAAAAGGCGCGCGGTTGACGGCGCTGAGACAAAAGGTGCTGGAACTGGTGTGGGAAAGTCACAAGCCGGTGGGTGCTTATGAAGTGCTGGCGGCGCTAAAAGTTGACCGCCCCGGGGCCAAGCCGCCGACCGTTTACCGGGCCTTGGAATTCCTGCTCGATCACGGCCTGATCCACCGCATTGAACGGCTCAACGCCTATGTCGGCTGTGCGTGCCCCGGTGAAAAACACAGCGGTCAGTTTTTGATTTGCACCGAATGTGGGTGCGCGGCCGAACTGCAGGACGCGTCTATTATAAAGGCACTGACCCAAGGGGCTGAAAGCGCCGGGTTCGAACTTGAACGCCCGCTGGTCGAGGTCGAAGGCAAATGTTCGGCTTGCCGCGAGGGTCGGGGGCAGCCATGACTGAAACCGCGCCAGAAATATTACTCGCCGCTGAGAAGGTTAGCATCACGTTAGGCGAGGTCGAAGTGCTGCAAGGGGCTTCCGCGTCGTTGAGTAAAGGCGAGATCGTAACCATCGTCGGCCCCAATGGTGCGGGCAAGACCACGCTGGTGCGTTTGTTATTAGGCCTGTTGAAACCGGACCAAGGCACCGTTGCGCGAAAGCCGGGTTTGAGCATCGGTTACATGCCGCAAAAACTTAACGTTGATCCTGCCATGCCGATGACGGTGGGGCGATTTCTGTCGCTAGGCGTTCCGACAAAACTGGCCGGGCGTGGACGGCGTCATCAGGTTCTCGAAGAAGTCGGCGCCGCGGATTTGATGCAAAGCCCGTTGCAGGGAATTTCCGGCGGTGAATTACAACGCGTGATGCTGGCGCGCGCATTGTTGCGGGAACCTGATGTTCTGGTTCTCGATGAACCGGTGCAAGGCGTCGATATCACGGGCCAGGCTGAACTTTACCGCCTGATCAGAAACATTCGCGACGCGCGCGGTGTGGGTGTGTTGATGGTATCGCACGACCTGCATGTTGTGATGGCGGAAACCGACCGGGTGATATGCCTGAACCGTCATGTGTGTTGTGAAGGCCACCCCGAAGCGGTTAGCCGCCATCCCGAATTTGTTCAGTTGTTCGGCGATCAGGTGGCGTCCGCTATTGCGCTATATCCCCATCATCACGATCACAGCCACGATGCGCACGGCAATGTCGTAACGCAGGATCACACCCATGATCATTGATGATTTTCTGATCCGCGCATTGTTGGCGGGGCTGGGCGTTTCGATTGCTGCGGCACCGCTGGGCGCGTTTGTGGTGTGGCGGCGCATGGCGTATTTCGGTGGCGCGTTATCGCACACTGCACTGTTGGGCGTGGCGCTGGGTTTTTTGGCTGGCGTGCATCCGGCATTTGGCGTCGCGGTCGTGACCGCAGTGGCTGCATTGCTGCTTAGCGGTTTTAAAAGCCGTCATCTGGGAACCGACACCATGTTGGGCATCATCGCCCACGGCGCGTTGGCGGCGGGGCTGATTGCCATTTCCATGTTAGAAGGCGTGCGGGTCGATCTGTTTGCATTTTTGTTTGGCGATATTCTGTCCGTTGGCGCAACCGATGTTGCCATGATCTGGATCGGGGCCATCACAGTGCTGGCGGCGCTGATTTATTTCTGGCGGCCGTTGCTGGCGGTGACGGTTCACAGTGAACTGGCCCACGTAGAAGGCGTGAACGTGCGCCGCGTCGAAACGATCTTCGTTTTATTGCTGGCGTTGGTGGTGGCGCTGGCCATTCAGGTGGTCGGTGTGTTGCTGGTGGCGTCCATGTTGATCGTTCCGGCCGCAGCCGCGCGCGAGCTTTCAAAAACGCCCGAACAAATGGCGGTGCTGGCAGCCGTTGCCGGATGGCTGGCGGTGGGGGCGGGGTTGGCTGCATCCATGTGGTTTGACTGGCCGGCGGGACCGGCGATCGTGGCCAGCAGCGTGGCCTTATATATATGTGCGCGAAGTGTTGCGGTGCGGGCCTGAGCTTAGCCGCGCATTATGGTGAACGCCTGATCAAGGTCTTCGATCAAATCATCCGGGTCTTCGAGCCCGGCATGGATGCGCATATACGGACCCTTGTGCGGGAATTCATAGGTTTTTCTCAGCGCCCGGGGATCATCATGCACGATCAGGCTTTCAAAGCCGCCCCAGCTGTAACCAATGGGGAACATCTGTAACGATTCCATGAATTTGTTTCGATCATCAATGGTGAAAGTGTCTTTCAGCACCACGCCGAACAGCCCGCATGATCCGCTGAAATCGCGCTTCCAGATGTCGTGGCCGGGGCAGTTTTCCAGCGCCGGGTGTAATACCGCTTCGACCTCGTCGCGCGCCGCCAGCCAGTTGGCGAGGATCATGCCGGTTTGATCGTGTTGTTTTAAGCGCGTCGCCAGCGTGCGTAAACCGCGCAGCGCCAGATAACAATCATCGGGCGCGGCTGAATGGCCAAACGATGATGCGGCCAGCTTGATTTTATCAAACAGGGCGCGATCACGCATGGTGATGGACCCCATCA
Source organism: Thalassospiraceae bacterium (assembly GCA_030637205.1). GTDB lineage: Bacteria > Pseudomonadota > Alphaproteobacteria > Rhodospirillales > Magnetovibrionaceae > DAOVVL01. Next base: position 4,828 of record DAOVVL010000166.1, read on the forward strand.
TCAAGTCGGAATGGCCACCAATATATTTCGTGATGGCCTGAATGGATACATCAACGCCCAGATCGAACGGTTGGCAGAAATATCCGGCGCTCCAGGTGTTGTCCATCACCACGACCGCGCCCGCGTCATGGGCTTCTTTTGCGATGGCCGGAATGTCCTGAACCTCAAAGGTGATAGAGCCGGGGGCCTCGGTAAACACGACCTTGGTTTCTGCGCGGATCAGGTC
>DAOVVL010000011.1 GCA_030637205.1 Thalassospiraceae bacterium
CTCGACCCGGCCATCTTGATAAAATGTGCGGTAATCGCTGTTTTCACTTTCCCCGGCCATTACCGGTGCAGCGGTGGTGACGACGGCACCGATCATGGCTGCTGCTGATAATATTTTAATGAAATTCATTTTTGCTTTTTCCTCCCTCAAATTGGATTATTACTCACAAAAAGGTAGGTCCAAGCTGGCGCAGGAACAATTAGGTGCTCCCCCAAGAAAGGTAGGGTATCCCCCTACTCAGCAGCGCCAGTATCCCCATTTAGAACAAAAAAAATCCCGGACGCTGCGAAGCTTCCGGGATTTATAAATTCAGGTACTACTTAACGTGTCAGACGCAACCAGTCGGCTTGGGCAAGCCGCCCCATTTGCAGATCAGTTTCATCGGGCCGCCCATGAAATCGGCGTAGATGTCTTTTTTGTCCACGCCCATGGCTTTGATAAAGGCACGCAACGGCGGAACCACGCCATCTTCATCGAACATGCGCCGGGCTTGGACAATATATTTCATGTGATCTTCGGTGATCTGGACGCCATCGGTGTTGGCAATGTGGCCTGCTACTTCGGGGGTCCAGTCAGCGCGATTGAGCAAAAAGCCCTCGCCGTCGGTTTGTAATTCCATGGAATATCTCTCCTGCATACATTCGGTTATGCTCATATAAGGAGAAACGCCCCGGATTTCAAGGCCTAATTCCGACTTGCCCGCTCAGGCATTGAAGTCAGGCATTGGGGTCGAGGCCCCAGTCGCGATAACGCTCCGGGTCGTCGGCCCATTTTTCGCGAACCTTGACGAACAAAAACAGGTGCACCCGGCGGCCCAGGATTTCTTCCAGCTCAAGGCGGGAAGTTTCGCCGATTTTGCGGATTTGTTTGCCGCCCTTGCCCAGAATGATGGCCTTCTGACTGTCGCGCTCAACAAAGATGACCTGTTCGATCTTGACCGAACCGTCCTTCTTTTCAGTCCACGTTTCGGTTTCCACCGTGGTGGCGTAGGGCAATTCCTGATGCAGTTGCAGATACAGCTTTTCGCGTGTGATCTCGGCTGATAGCAGGCGCTCGTTCATATCCGATAGCTGGTCTTCGGGGAAATGCCATGGGCCTTCGGACACATGGTTTGTCAGAAAAGTTGCCATGTCGGCAACACCGTCACCGCTGAGCGCAGACACCATGAATATCTCATCAAAAATGCCCATCTCGGATAGCTGGGTTGCCAGCGTCAACAGGTCGGGCTTTTTAATCTTGTCGACCTTGTTCAACACCAGATGGCAGCGCAACTTTTGTTCCTTGAGGCGTTCGATGATGGCGCGCGTGTTGCCATCAACGCCGCGTTCAGCATCGACCAGCAACAGGCGGATATCGGCATCCCCCGCCCCACCCCACGCGGCCGCGACCATGGCGCGATCAAGACGTCGGCGCGGCTTGAAGATGCCGGGCGTGTCGATGAACACCAACTGCGTGGCCCCTTCGATGGCGATGCCCATCACGCGGGTGCGTGTGGTTTGCACCTTGGGCGAAACGATGGTGACTTTGGCACCGACAAAACGGTTCACCAATGTTGATTTACCCACGTTGGGTGCGCCCAGCACGGCAATAAAGCCGCATTTGGTTTGTTCACTTGTGTTCATTTCTGTTCGCTTTTTTTCTTATTCAAAAATTGCTCGGCGGCATCACGTTCGCCACTGCGCCGCGATGAGCCCGTACCCGTTACCGTTTCTTCGCCACTGATGACCACCTCGATCTTGAATTGTGGTTGGTGCGCGGGGCCTGATTGTTCGATCACGTTGTAAACCGGAAGGCCCAGCTCGCGGGCCTGAGACCATTCCTGCAACGCGGTCTTGCTATCTTTGGGCGGCTGGATGTCGGCATCGATCAGGGCTTCCCAGTGGGCGCGAATGAATTTTCCGGCAACATCCAGCCCGCCGTCAAGAAACAATGCGCCTAAAACGGATTCCAGTGCATCGGCCAACAACGATGCGCGGCCGCGCGCACTGGTTTCCTTATCCTGCGCCGAGGTGGACACGTAAGCATCCAGTTTAAGTGTTCCCGCGACATGGGCCAAGGCATCGCGCGAAGTGAGACCGGCGTAACGCCGTGCCAGCTGGCCTTCGTTTTCACGATCAAAGCGTTGGTATAAATGTTCAGATATAACCAGACCCAATACGCGGTCGCCTAAAAATTCAAGCCGTTCGTTCGATTGCAGAGAATGTTCCGTGGCACTGGAATGCACAAGCGCGAGTTGAAGCAAATCTCGATTGTTAAACTGATGGCCAAGTGCATCTTCAAGCTGTTCCAGGGATTTGTTCATCTAGCTCAGCTTTTTGAAAAAACGATCGAAGCGGATGGTTTCGCCCCAGTTCCAGAACTGCAACAGGCTTCCCTGATACGAAAACACCAGCATCTCGGCGCGGCCCACCAGATTTTCAAAAGGAATGTAGCCAACGTCTGAAAGAAAGCGGCTGTCGCGCGAATTGTCGCGGTTATCACCCATGGCGAAAAAATGATTTGCAGGAACCGTATAAACATCGGTGTTATCGGCAAAGTCGATATCGCTTTCTTCCAATATGGTGTGGCGGCGTCCGCCCGGAAGCGTTTCGATGTAAAGCTGGGAATCGTGTTTGCGGCCATAGGTATCGCGATATTTCAAACGCCCGGACGGTTCGCGAAACACCGGGGCATCGTTGATGTGCAAAATGCCGCCCTTGACCTGAATGCGGTCGCCGGGAAGCCCGATGATGCGTTTGATGTAATCGGTCTTGCCATCGGTGGGCAATTTAAACACCGCAATGTCGCCGCGCTTCGGCATTTCGCCCAAGACGCGCTCGCTGCCCGGTATTAGCGGAAGCGATAGCGGAAACGAATGTTTGCTGTAACCGTATGACATTTTGGAAACGAATAAATAGTCGCCGACCAACAGCGTCGGGATCATGGACCCGGACGGAATGGAAAACGGCTCATAGGCAAAGGTGCGCACCAGCATGGCGATGGCCACGGCATAAATGACCGTCTTGGCGGTATCCCAGAACCCACCGGCACCGCCACTGGGATTTCTCGGTGATTTCAGCTTTTCACCCACATCGGGGATCAGGTCATCAGGCTTGCTTGGCATTTAGTTCTTTCTTATCAGATCGTTAGGTCTGTTTTTCAGGTGCGACGCGCCGCAGTTGGGTGGAACAAAGCCCGAGGCGGGCGTCACTGTCAAGTGCCCGACAGAAGATGCGGCTTTCGCTTAGCTCTTGGGCTCGGCCGAGATGATCACGATGGCATGGGCCATCGGGTATTCATCCGTCAACGATATGTCGATTTTGGCTTTCATGCCTTCGGGGATCAGCTTGTTCAGGCGTGTAAGTGCGCCCCCGGTCAGTTTCATAATCGGCTGGCCGCTGGGCAGGTTATCCACGCCCAGATCGCGCCAGAACACGCCGTCGCGAAACCCGGTACCCAATGCTTTCGCGGTGGCTTCCTTGGCCGCGTAACACAGCGCGTATGAATTTGCGCGGTTGGCGCGGCGTTCGGCCTTGGTGATTTCGTTTTCAGTGTACACGCGTTGCAAAAAACGTTTCTCGAACCGAGCGAGCGTTTTTTCGATGCGGCGAATGTCGCAAAGGTCGGTGCCGACGCCGATGATCATGTGCGCGCCTCAACCATCAGGCGGCGCATTTCAGCGATGGATGCGCTGAACCCAACAAAGATCGCCTCGCCGACCAGAAAATGCCCGATGTTCAGCTCAACAATGCTTGAAATAGATGCAACCGGCTGCACGGTATCGAAAGTCAAGCCGTGCCCGGCGTGACATTCCAGCCCGATGTCGGCGGCGTGGGCGGCGGCGCGTTCAATGCGCGCAAATTCGCGATCACGTTCCGCGCCCGCTTTGGCATCACAATATGCACCTGTGTGCAATTCAACCACTGGCGCACCAATAGACATGGCCGCGTCCAGAACGATGGGTTCGGGTTCAATAAACAATGACACCCGCACACCGGCGTCGCCAAGTTGCCCAACAAACGGTTTTAATGTTTCCAACTGGCCGATCACATCCAGCCCGCCTTCGGTGGTGCGCTCTTCGCGTTTTTCCGGAACGATGCACGCCGCATGCGGTTTGTGGCGCAGCGCAATGGCCAGCATTTCATCCGTTGCCGCCATTTCCAAATTCAGCGGCAAGTCGATCTCGTCGCACAAACGCAGAATATCGGTATCGGTGATATGGCGGCGGTCTTCGCGCAGGTGTGCGGTAATGCCATCGGCGCCGGCATCGGCAGCGATCTTTGCCGCGCGCACCGGGTCAGGGGTGTCGCCGCCACGCGCATTGCGAATGGTCGCGACGTGATCGATGTTGATGCCTAAACGAAGCGCGTTGTTCATATCAACCGGCCTGATTTTCATTAGATGAGGTTGAATTTAATATGCCGCCATCTTCCGGGTTCGCTTCAGATTCTTTAGTGTGGCGCGTTTCGTCGGCGGCCTCGATGCGGGTTTTCTGACTGACCCTGTATTTACGGGTACGCCGATGATGGCGTGCAGACTGATAACGCGAGATTGTGGGTTCCAGCGGAAAATAAAAAATCAGCCCCACCACCAAAGCGGTCGGCAGTGAACCGATTAACATGGGCCACAAAACAGGCGCCGATGTTTCCACCAAAAACGGAATATCAAAACGCAATAAGGCTTCCATGGAATGGGCAAAAATATCTACGAAGTCTACATTCTCGGCATTGGTGTGGCCGCTGCCCAATATCCAGGCACCTGAATTATAAATCCACACCCAGATGAACGGGAACGTCCACGGATTGCCGACCGCGGTGCCGATGGCGCTGGCCAGAATATTGGCGCGCATGAAATACGCAACGATTGCCGATATGACAAAATGCAAGCCGACAAACGGCGTCATGGAAATGGCAGCCCCACAGGCAAAGCCGGCGGCAATTGAATATGAAGAACCCGGTATGCGCGCGACCCGGTGAAATACGTAGCGCGTTGAGCGATGCCAACCGGCACTGGGCCAGAAGAATTCTCGCACCTTCTCAATGGGGTTCAATTTTCTGCGACGTAGGAACATGTTCAAACTATAGGCAAAGCCGGGGCCGGGGTGGAATAAATAATGGCCCCCAGACTATCCCCTCGCCCTTTCTACTGAGTTAATGGCCGGTGTGGCACGAAGGGCTGCGATGATTTCGGACAGGTGTTTCACATCCTTGACCTCGATATCCACCAGCATGTCGAAAAAGTCGGCTTGGCGCGATATGATCTTGAGGTTCGAAATATTGCCGTTGTTGCGCGCGATTACGTTGGACAGGTCGCCCAGGCTGCCCGGCACGTTCAGCACGGTCAGGTAAATGCGGCTGACGTGGGCTTCTTTGATGTCGGTTTCGTCTTGCCATGAAACATCAATCCAGCGTTCCGGCTCGTCATTATACTTTTCAAGCGTCTCGCAATCGATGGTGTGAATGGTCACGCCCTTGCCCGTCGTAATGATGCCGACAATGCGGTCGCCCGGCAACGGGTGACAACACCCGGCATAATGCACCGCCATGCCGGGGATCAGGCCGCGAATGGGAATGCCCGCGCGGTCAGATTTTTCATAATGCGTTCGCGCATGGGCCAGCGGCACCACGTTGGCCGTTCTGGAGGCTGCTTTTTTGCGCGTTCCCGGATAAACGGATTCCAACACGTCACGCGCCGAAATATGGCCGTTACCGACTTCGGACATCAGATCATCAACGGTTTCTTTCTGAAACGTTTTTAAAACGCCTTTAACGCCCTTTTCGGTAAACGGATAGTCTTCTTCCAGAAAGGCACGTTCGATCATGGCGTGGCCCAGCTCGACGTACTGGTCATATTCTTTCAGCCGGATAAAGCGACGGATGCGCGCACGCGCCTTGCCGGTTACCACAAACCGTTCCCACGTCGGTGACGGGGTATGGTTCTTGGCCGTGATGATATCCACCTGATCGCCATTTTTAAGCCGCGTTTTCAGCGGCACCATGCGCCCGTTGACCTTGGCGCTGACACAGCGGTCACCGACTTCGGTATGCACGGCGTAGGCAAAATCAACCGGCGTCGCGTGACGCGGCAGGTTAATCAGTTCGCCCTTGGGCGTAAAACAAAAGACCTGATCTGGAAACATTTCCAGTTTGGTGTGTTCGAGAAATTCTTCCGGCTCTTCGGCGTTTTCAAGAATTTCCAGAAGCTCACGCAACCAGCGATACTGTCGGCCCTCGGTCAACTTCGATGGATCGCCCTGTTTGTAGATCCAGTGCGCGGCCACCCCGTTTTCGGCAATGTCGTGCATTTCCTGGGTGCGGATTTGCAGCTCGATGCGGTGGCGTTCCGGGCCGATAATGCCGGTGTGCAGCGAACGATAGCCGTTAGGTTTGGAAACCGATATGTAATCCTTGAAGCGTTCCGGCACCACCCGGTAAATATTATGTGCCACGCCCAGTGCGCGATAACACTCATCGACATCTTTCACCACCACGCGAAACGCCATGATGTCGGAAAGCTGTTCAAACGAAACGTCTTTCAGCTGCATCTTTCGCCAGATGGAATACGGCGTTTTTTCACGCCCCGAAACGCTTGCTTTCACCCCACCGGCATCAAGTTCGTGTTCCAGTTCATCAACGATGCGCTTGATCAGGCCGCCGCCTTCTTCGCGCAGGAAGTCGAGGCGCTTGAGAACCGAATTGCGTGCATCGGGATTGATTTCTGCAAACGCCAGATCATCAAGCTCGTTTTTCATTTCCTGCATACCGATGCGCTCAGCCAGCGGTGCATAAATTTCCATGGTCTCGGTCGCAATACGGCGGCGCTTATCAGAGCTCTGGATAAAGTGCAGCGTGCGCATATTGTGCAGACGGTCGGCCAGCTTGACCAGCAGCACCCGGATGTCTTCCGACATGGCGAGCAGCAGTTTGCGGAAATTTTCCGCCTGCTTGGCATGATCGGACTGCATTTCGATCTGGCTTAGTTTGGTGACGCCATCGACCAGCTTGGCGATTTCACTTCCAAACATGTCGTCAATGGTTTCGATGGTTGCCAGCGTGTCTTCAACGGTATCGTGCAACAGCGCCGTTACGATGGTTGCACCATCAAGGCGGTATCCGGTCAATATTCCGGCGACTTCGAGGGGATGTAAAAAATACGGATCGCCCGACGCGCGGGTCTGGCTGCCGTGTGCTTTCATCGAATACACAAAGGCGCGGTTGATCAGATCCTCATCGGCGTTGGGATCGTAGGACTTGATATTTTCGATCAGTTCGAACTGGCGGATCACAAAAAGGCCCTCCGCGCGAATGCAACGAAAGGCCTTTTAATAATTGATTTCACACCGGGGGTAAGCACCGGGCGCGCCATTAGATAACGTTCAGCGCGCCGTGGCATATTCAGGACCCTTCCGGTTCGCCCTCTTCCTTGGGGATGTCAGCATCTTCGTACGTGGCTTGCAAGGCTTCGGGTGCTGCTTCGGGTGCTACTTCGGGTGCTGCTTCGGGTGCTGCTTCGGGTGCTGCTGCTTCGGGTGCTGCTTCGGGTGCTGCTTCAACAACAGGCTCTGCGGCGGGCGCTGGTGCGGCTTCAGCAACAGGCTCAGGTGCAGCTTCAACAACAGGTTCTGCGGCGGGCGCTGGTGCTGGTGCGGGTGCGGGTTTTGGTTCTACCGGGTTTTCTGCAGCTTCGGCGGAAATTTCCTGCTGAATGGCCTGCATGTCCATTTCGTCTTCTTCCGGTTCTTCCACTTCAACATAACGCTGAAGGCCGGTGATCAGGGCGTCTTCCAATTCTTGAAAGTCAACGCGTTCCTCGGCGATTTCGCGAAGCGCGACCACCGGGTTTTTATCGTTGTCACGTTCAAGGGTCAGCTCGGAACCGGATGCAATGTTGCGCGCACGCTGGGCGGCAGTCATCACCAGATTAAAGCGATTGGGAATTTTTTCGACGCAGTCTTCGACCGTTACGCGGGCCATGCCGGGGGTCTCCAGTCATTGGTTATCTTGTTGGTTATCAGGGGGCCTTGCTCAAGCGACCCTGTATATTTGCAAGAGCAGCATAAGGCAGGGATACTTGGAGTAATACCTCCCTTTTTATGCTCCCGCCCCAGCGCCTTCTTTCAGCGGTCTGGCGACCTTGTCTGGCCCCAGCGCCTTGATCAGGTGATCGAGGCTTTCCCCGGTGGCGGGATGGGTCCAGTCCGGTGCGATATCGGCCAGCGGCAGCAACACAAACGCGCGGCCAGCCATTCGGGCATGGGGCAAAACCGGGCCTTTTTTGAGGCCGCTCACTGTTTGGCCGTCATAATCCAGTAGATCCAGATCCAGCACCCGGGGCGCGTTTTTCACCGCCCCGGACCCGGTCCGGGCGCGGCCAAATGTGTGTTCCAGTGCATGCAGGCGTTTTAACAACTCACCCGCGTCCAGTGGCGTTTTCAGTCGGGCGACGCCATTGATGAACCACGGCTGGTCAGAGGCCGGCACCGGGGCGCTTTCAAACCATCTCGACACCTCAGCCACGTCAATATCTGCATCCAGATCGAGCTGTTGAAGCGCCGCCATACAGGTGTGCAAGGCAGAGCCGTGTTCGGGATGGGGAAGGTTTGCACCGATGCCGATCAAAATCATTGAAAAACCAATCTTTTTGAGCGGTGTTGCGTCTAAGGCACCGCGATATACCTTGCCCCGGTTGCAGCCCAAGACCTATGATTGTCGCCATAGATCAACAAATTTATTTTTAACGTACGTATATTTAAGGAATAGAAAACATGCCCTTTTACCCCCAAGAGCGGGTGGCCCTGTTTATTGACGGGTCCAACCTGTACGCCGCCGCCAAGGCGCTGGCATTTGACATTGATTACAAGCTGCTGCTCAAACATTTTGCCACCAAAGGTCAGCTGGTGCGGGCGTTTTATTACACAGCCCTCATAGACGAACAGGAATACTCGCCCCTTCGCCCGCTGGTCGATTGGCTGGATTACAACGGCTATACCATGGTGACCAAGCGCGCCAAGGAATTCACCGATGCCGCCGGACGGCGCAAGATCAAAGGCAATATGGATATTGAGCTGGCGCTGGACATGATGGAAATGGCCCAGTATCTGGACCATATCGTGCTTTTTTCCGGCGATGGCGATTTCCGCCGCCTGGTCGAAGCCGTGCAACGGCGCGGCGTGCGCGTTTCGGTGGTTTCTACCGTGAAATCCAGCCCGCCCATGGTCGCAGATGAGCTGCGCCGCCAGGCCGACACGTTTATCGAACTGGAACAGATCAAGGGATCAATCTCGCGCCCTGACCGCCCGGCCCGGCCCGACGATCATCCGCACATCGCCGACGCACCCGCAGACGACCCAGGCGAAGATATTGATGAAGATGACGCACCTACTGATGACGCCCCGCCCCAAACGCCGGGCGATTTTGCCAAGCTGGTATAACGTTCAGGCCCATGCAATTGCGCGCACCTCAAGCAAACTGTAGCCAATGCCCCCGGCTGGTGGACTTTCGCAACACAAATCGCGAACAATACCCGGCATTTTTCAATGCTCCGGTGCCGGCTTTCGGGCCGCTCACCGCGCCATTGCTGGTGGTGGGGCTGGCACCGGGTTTGAAAGGCGCCAACCAGACCGGGCGGCCCTTTACCGGCGATGCGGCCGGCGATCTGTTATATCCGACCCTGATCAAGTTTGGTCTGGCGGTCGGCGATTACGGGGCAAACTCTGACGACGGTCTGGAAATGGCCCACGTGCGCATCACCAATGCGGTGCGCTGCGTGCCGCCGCAAAACAAGGTAATCGCTGCTGAAATAACGGCTTGCAACGACTTTTTAACATCCGAGATCAAAGCCATGAAGAACCTGAGCGCCATCGTGGCGCTGGGAACCGTGGCCCATGGCGCAGTTCTTTCGGCACTGGGCCTGAAAAAAAGCGCCTTCAAGTTTGCCCACGGCGCGCAACACCCGGTGAGCGACACCTTGATGCTGGCCGACAGCTATCACTGCTCGCGCTACAACACCAATACCGGGCGGCTGACCCCGGAAATGTTCGAAGCCGTGTTCGCCGCAATCCAAGTCTGATACCATCCCCATCCAACAGGGATTCTCGGGAGGGTTTGGTACATGCGCGTGGTCTGTCTTGATCTCGAAGGGGTTTTGGTGCCCGAAGTGTGGCTGGGCGTGGCTGATGAGACCAAACTTGACGGGCTTCGCCTGACCACGCGAGACATGCCCGATTATGCGGAGCTGATGGCCCATCGCCTCAAAATTCTCGATGAAAACGACATCGGCATTGATCTGATCCAAAACGTGATCTCCACGCTTCAACCCCTTCCCGGGGCAAAGGAATTTCTCGACCGGCTGCGCGGCGAAGCACAGGTCATCATCCTGTCGGACACCTTTTACGAATTTGCCACGCCCTTGATGGAACACCTGGATCGCCCGACCATCTTTTGCCATTACCTCGATGTGCAAGATGGCCGCATTTCAGGCTACCGGCTGCGCACCGACGACCACAAAACCAAGACCGTCAATGCGTTGAAAGAACTCAATTTCACGGTGGCGGCGGCGGGCGACAGCTATAACGATGTGGGTATGATCCAGGCCGCCCACGTCAGCTCTTTTTTCTGTGCCCCCGATCGGGTTCTGGCCGATTTTCCGGACGTTGCCCACACGCAAGATTATGACCTACTGGCTGATTATCTGCTGAACACCCCGGCTGGCGCGTGAGCCATGGGCGATATCGTCAACCTCAACAAGGCCCGCAAGGCCACCACCAAAGCAAAAAAGACGGCAAAGGCTGCTGAAAACCGCACCAAGCACGGCCAAAGCAAAGCCGAGCGCGAACGCCACGCCGCCAAACAAACGCTGGAAACGCACATTCTGGACGGCAAAAAGCGCGAAACCGCTGAAAACAGCGATGATGGGTCCGAATAGTTTTTGAATTTCAAATGATTGCTGGCGGTTCTTAAACCAGTTTCCCAGCAATGACCGCTTATTCGTCTTCGTGTTCCGGGTCATCGAGCATCCGATGCAGATGCACCAGCACGTATTTCATGTGGGCGTTGTCCACATTGGCGTGTGAGGCTTCGCGCCACGCGTCCAACGCTTCCTTGTTGTTGGGGAAGATGCCCACGATATCCAGCGACGACGGATCTGAGAAATCGCAGGTTTGCGGGTCGTCCACATGGCCACCAAAGACCAGATGCAACAGGTGTTTGTCGGGTGCGCTCATGGGGCGGGGAACTCCTGTGAAAAAATGGGAAACGGCTTCAATTTAACCTTAGGCCATACTTAGCCCCACATGGTTGTTGAGACAATATCCAATGTATGCGTCCATTTAATTCAAGTATTTGAAAGTGTTGTACTGTCTAAATATTTTATTTGACTTATTGGACAGTATAATTAGACTGTCTAAATAGAAAAGCAATTGGCAGAACGCTGGTTATTTCAATTTGGGGAATGGGGCCAGACACATGCTTTCGAGTAAAGAGCTGTTAGAGCGCGCAGGTATCTCGCGCGCCACGCTTAACAACTACATTCATTTAGGGCTGCTGCCCAAACCGGAAATCCGCGCCACCGCCGAGGGTGCCCGATCGACGCGCATGGGCTACTTCCCCGAAGCGGCACTGGATGCCATCGCCGAGATCGCGCGCCTGAAATCCGAAGGCCAAAGCATCGCCGACATCACGGCGCACCTCGTTCCTGATCCACAACCGACATCGGCCACCGTGACGCCGATCCCGACACAGGGCGGCAAGGAGATCTCGCCCACCAACCTGTCGCTCGATCAAGTCACGTGCCCCGCCTATCTGGTCAATGCCATGTTCGAGCTGGAATGGAGCAACGAAGCCGCCCGCGACCTGCTGGTCGGCCCCGGTGCCAAACTGGCGCGCGATATTACGGAACGTGGCATCTTTTCCATGTTGCTGGCGCACGGAACCACCGCGCGGGCATCCGAAGGGCTGGAAGAAATGCTGGCGTTTCACCTCGGCATTGCCAAAAACCGCATCGGCAAGCCGGTGATGCTGAACCTCGACGCCGAGGTCGATCAAAGCGACCGTTCAAGGCTTGGCGAAATTTATGACGACGTTTCCCCCCTGCCGCCCGGCGGTGTGCTGCACACGCAGGTCAACCTGGCGCGACGCGGCGAGAAAGAAAACTGGCACAACATCTATGCCAGCTTTTTCCGCGAAGGCATCTTTTTTGCCTATTCCCCGGTGGTCGATGAAGAAAACGCGCTGATGGATCTGTTGGCCCGGCGCGACATCGTGATCCGCGATCTTTTGAAAAAGCGCCGCCCGTACCTGACGCCCATGTCGGTGGTGGTGGCGGATTTGCAGAACTCGGTCAAGATTTGCGCCGAACTGCCGCCGGAAGAATATTTCGAGCTGATCAACGACGTATGGGCCGCGATGGAGCCGATTTTGCGCAAATATCACGGCACCCACGGCAAACACGTCGGCGACGGCATGGTCTATTATTTTTTCCCCCAACCGGACTGCAATTACCTGCTCAATGCCATCAACTGCGCCCATGATATGAAAATCGCCATGGCCGAGGTCAGCCGCCAGTGGCAGAAACGCAAAAACTGGCTGAATGTGTTGATGCTCAACATCGGGTTGGTCGAAGGCCAGGAATGGTTCGGCACCTACCAGACCCCGACCCACATCGAATTTACCGTGCTGGGCGATACCATGAACGTGGCCGGGCGGCTCAGTGATTTTGCCCGCGATGGTTCCATCTGGATCACCAAGAACATGCTGGGCAAGCTGACCACCCAGGAGCGCGCCCCCATTGCATACGGGATTCGCCGCAAAAGCGAAGACGGCAGTGATTTGGTGATCCGCGAAACCTATTCACGAATATCCAACATGGTTGATCTGGAAAACCCGCGCTATGAAAAGTTCCGCGACATTGCGGTGCTGGCCGTGGCCGAAGTGCTGGATGTGGAACCGGCCAACGACGAAACGGCTTAGAACACACCCGCCCTCCCCTGATTTGAATTGTAGATAGATATTGGTTTAATCTGTCCGCTACTAGGCTTGCTTTGGAGGGCAGCGATGGAAGACCCGGAAAAATTTGAGATCACCGGCATCAGCCAGATCACTATTCATAAGAAATGGATATGGATTGTTGCCGGCGTTGTCTTCGTATTCGTGATGATCGTCGGGCCAATGTTTTGGGTTGTCGCCACTTCCATGCCCGCCACGGTGAACACAGGCGGCTATACCAATCTCAAGGATTGGTGATTTCAGGTCGCTTATAAAATCCAATTTGAAAGCCTATTCTACACATTGATCATTTGGGCGGTCAGCTTCTACCAGATCTGGTTTATGAAGTTTCCTGAAAACCCTGAGCAGGGATAAATATGGCTATTTCCCAGTACTTACGGGTGCTAATTGGAAATATTAGATAATATTTAAGCCGATTGATGTATAGTTGCGCTTCACGCTTGGGGGTGAGCAGCGCGAATGCTTTGCTCCGCGTAGGAGTTAAGTATGCTGCGGGCTACAGCGATCACGTTTTTCTGCGTTTTTCTTTCGGGGTGCGCCGCACTCCCCATTCCGTTGCGCATTGCCTCATGGGCGGCTGACGGCATTTCTTACGTAGCGACCAACAAATCGGTCTTCGATCATGGCCTCTCGGCTGTGAACGGAAAAGACTGCGCGATGATCCGTCTGGCCACCGAAGGCGGTGCATGTCGTGACGTTAAGCCTGATAAGGCTGAAATCGCCAATTTACCAAATCTGGAAGTTGCCTCGCGAGCGGTCGAAACCGTTGAACCTGTTATCAAAGCCGCCCCCTTTGCCGAATACAAGACGCCAGCCCTTCAGGCCAAAAACGGTTTCCCGGCAACAACATTGGTGTGCGATGTGCCGCAACTGTCAGATGGAATGCCGACGCAGCCGGAACTGACCCATTGTGCCCAACTGCTGATTGACCGCCACGGCACGCTGGGGGCGTTGGATCAGACCGATCTGCGAATTGCCCACTATGTGCGCAGGCGCGACAGCGGCGGCATAAACATCTGGTTCAGCATCAAGATGGCGGTCAGGAACCTGATGGAAGCAGCCCCCCAAACCGCGCAAACGCTTAAAACTGCCCACAATCTTTAGGCGGCAACTGTGCGCTCACCCGTATCGTTCTTCTTTCCACGGGTCGGCTTCGTTGTGATAGCCGCGCACTTCCCAAAACCCCGGCGCGTCCTTGTCAACGAACGTGATGTGTTTCACCCACTTGGCGCTTTTCCACAGATACAGCTTGGGGATGATCGGGCGCACCGGGCCGCCGTGGGCGCGGGTGAGCTGTTTGCCGTTCCAGCTGTGCGCCAGTAACACATCGTCATCATCAAATATGTTGAGCGGCACGTTGGTGGTATAGCCATCGTGGCTATAAAATATCAGGTGCGCGGCTTCGGGCTTCGGTTTGACGGTTTGCAGCAAATGTCTGGCCGAAACCCCCTGCCATGCGTTGTCATAGCGCGACCATGTGGTGACGCAATGAATATCGCTGATGAAATCAGTTTGCGGCTGGTCGTTGAACGCCTGCCAATCCCAATCAATGGGGTTTTCCACCAGCCCTGATACCGTAAAGCGCCACTGATCCAGCGGCACGTCGGGCTGGATGCCAAGATCAAGCACCGGGAAATCCTGGGTCAGGCGCTGGCCCGGTGGCAGGCGCGGTGCTTTATGGGGTGCTTCGTTGTGACTTTTCGGAACGCTGGAAGGTTTTTCAGGCGTGTCTTCACTCATGCCCCGGCCGTCTTTGGCCCATTGCTGCTTGGTGCGGATCAGCTTTTCCTTGATCGTTCCCAAAAGCGTTCCCGGTACATCACCGCTGAGGCGTTTTTCCAGATCATCTGAC
>DAOVVL010000170.1 GCA_030637205.1 Thalassospiraceae bacterium
CGGAAGGCTTCGTGGCGTAGCTTTAGGACCGGTCTGATCAGAAAGTCCATCACCGTCTTTTGCCCGGTGTGAATGTCCACCGTGGCTTCCATGCCGGGCATGATCGGCAGTTCGCCTTCAAAGAGGCCAAGGTAGGTTTTTTCGGTTTCGACCACCACGCGGAAATACGGCAACCCTTTTTCATCGGTGCTGGAATCGGGGGCCACCAGAATAACGGTTCCATCAAGGCCGCCATAACGGGCAAAATCGTAGGTCGAGATTTTGACCAGCGCCATCTGCCCCACGGTTACGTAACCGCGATCGGTGGGACGCAGGCGGCTTTCGATCACCAGTTTTTCGCCGGTCGGCACGATCGCCATGATCGGATCGCCGGGTCTGACCACGTTGCCCACGGAGGTGAAATTCATGTTGGTGACAACGCCATCAATGGGGCTTTTGATCTCGGCGCGCACCCCTTGTTGGGTGGCCTTGTTCAGCAGTTCACGAATGCGCGAAATGGTTTGTTCGGTCTGGGAAAGTTCATCCTGGGCTTCACGACGGAAACGATTGATGTCTTCTCGCATGCGGCCATTGGCTTCGGCCACGGCGGCACGCGCACGCGGGATACCGGCTTGAATACTTTTGACTTCGCCTTGCAGGGTTTCGACTTCAGCTTGCAGTTCCAGGTGATCGACCCTGGACGTCAGCCCATCGACCAACAGGCCTTCGGAAATCTTGAACCGTTCCTGTGCGCTCTTTAGGTTATTGCTCGCTGCTGATAGTCTGGCCTGAAGCTCCTGGACTTCCAGTTCGCGCTGTCTGACCAGTTGTCTCAACACAGAAAGTCCGGCATCCAACTGGCGTTCGCGCGCTTCAAAAGACTGGCGTTGAGCCCGGGCTTGGTCGGGCAATCTGGCGGCAATTTCCGCCGGGAAGTTTGGAGTGGTGGCATTGGCTTCGCCGTCGAGGCGGGCGCGCGTCAGTATTTCACTATCAAGGCGCACTTGCAGTTCTTCGATGTTGGCGCCGCCGGACCCAAGGTCAAGCTGCACCAAGGTCTGGCCTTCGCGGACCAGATCGCCTTCGGTAACAAAGATGTCTTCGATGATGCCGCCTTCGAGATGCTGGATCACCTTGACCTTGCCAATGGGCACCACTTCACCGGGTGACGAGGCAACTTCGTCAAGTTTGGCAAAATTGGCCCACACGAGTCCAACTAACAGCAGGGCCATGATGGGCCATGCAATCTTGCGCCATGTCGGCGCCGGGTGAGAGTGCAGCAGGACTTCCAGCGGGTTAGTCTCGGCCCTCATGCGTTTCCTCCGGGTGTGCCGCCGGGCAAGTCATTGCGCGGGCCGGTGGATTTACCCGTGCGCAGCCGCGGCGTTGAGCGGCTAATGGTAGCACTTCTGGCGCGCGAGCCGCTGCCATTTTTGCGCGTCACCGGCAGGGGGCGGCCTTCATTCCAGGCTTTCAGGATGGCGGCGGTGTTGGGGCGCAGCCGGGCACCGACCTCAATGCGCGGAACCGGGGCCGTTGCAGCAGGTTCAGAAGGTTGGGGCTTTGAAACCGGGGGCATGGGCGGGGGCGTTTTTGCTTTACGAGGTTTGGCCTTTGTTGCCTTGTCCGACTTCGGTTTTGCAGATTGGGGCCAGGCGGCGTTGGCTTTGGCCTTGGCTTTGCTGAGGGCCGCGGCCTTTTTGGCGATTTCGCTCACCAGATCCTCGGTTGCCTGATCGATTTCAGGTTTAGTGGCGGATTTTGCCTGTGGGGGCTGGGCTTTCCCCCCCGGCTTGGCGGCCGGGGTGCGGGATTTTTTTTCAGCTACCGGTGCTCCTTTTTCCGAAGCACTGGCGGGGGGTGCCTTGCCGCCGAACAGGCGCGGCAGAATTTCTTTGGCAGGTCCGGCCAGCGCCAGCTTGCCCTTGTCCAGCGCATACAGGAAATCACACACCGAAAGCAGGGTCGGGCTGTGGGTCACCATGATTACAGTGCGCGTCGAAGCGATGTTCTTGAGGGTGTTTTTCAGCTCGACTTCGGCGTGACGGTCAAGGTTGGACGACGGTTCATCCAGCAACACCACCGGCGGATCGCCAACCAGTGCGCGCGCAATGGCGATGCGTTGTCTTTGCCCACCAGACAAACGCGAACCGGCCTCACCAATCTCGGTGGCATAGCCATCGGGCAGGTCGATGATAAAATGGTGCACGCCGGCTTCGGTGGAGGCCTTGATGATATCTTCGTCGCTGGCGTGGGGTTTGCGCGATGCGATGTTGTCGCGAACGGTACCGGCGAACAGCACACTTTCCTGGGGAACGTATCCCAGCCAGTCCGAAAGTTCGCCGCGGGAAAACTGCGCAATATCTGCGCCATCAAGCAAGACGCGGCCTCTTTGCGGGCGGTACAGCCCTTGAATCAATTTCAGCAACGTGGTCTTGCCGCTGCCGTTGCGCCCCACCAATGCATGAACACCGCCTTTGGGGATATCAACGGTGACGCCCGACACCACCGGGGCCGCATTGGCCGAATAGCTAAACACCAGATTTTCAAGGGTGATATCGCCCTTGGGTCTGTCCAGCTGGACTTCGCTGACTTCGCGTTCGGCCTCGCTTGCAAAAATAACCCCCAGCCGTTCGGAAGCCTGAAGGAAACCGGAATAGATCCGCCACGTTCCGACCAACTGGTTGAGCGGCCCAAGGATGCGACCCGACAGCATATTGGTGGCAATCAGCGCGCCGATGGTCAGGCGTTGGTCGATGATGGCAAGCGCGCCCACCGTGGTTATCAAGATTGAGGTCATCATCGACAAGGTGGCGCCCAGATTGGAAAAACTGTCGGTCTTGGCGCCGCGTGAAACGGATGCGTAGATGTTGTCGGCGTGTTTTTCTTCCCACACCGGTTCCATGGTGCGGTCCAGTGCCAGCGCCTTGATGGTGGTGCGCCCCGATATCATTTCGGCGATCAGGGCATCGCGCGACTGGCTGGATTGGCGTTCTTTACCCTGGGCATCGCCCATGACGTTGGCCGAACGCCACGCAACAAACATGAAAATGGGCAGGATAATCAACAGAACCCAGGCCACCGGCTGGGCGATGACAAAGATCAGCACCAAAAACAGCAGCGCAAACGGCAAATCTGCGATCAACACGGCGCTTGATCCCGAAAGCGTGTTGCGGATTATATCAACGTCGCGAAACAACGCGCTCCAGTGCGCGGAAGGCTGGCTTTCCAGCGTTTGCAGCGGCAGGCGCATCAACTTGCGAAATACACGCCGGCCCAGCATCACATCGACCTGAAGGGCAATGGTTTGCAGGATGCGGGCGCGCGACTGGCGCAGCGCATAATCGAAGATCAGCACCAGCATCATGCCCACCAACAGGCCCTGAAGCGTGCTGATGCCCGCGTTGTTCACCACCCGGTCATAGACCTGCAGCACAAACACCGGCACCGCCAAGGCGAGCAGGTTTACGAAAAAGGACATGGCCACAATTTCGCGAAAAACAGACTTCATAGGCCTGAGAAACGGCCTTAGCCATGCCCTGGCAGATGGGTCGCTCAAATGGTATTTCCCTCTAAAGCTCTGTAATACATGGACTTATTTCGCTCTTATGGCGAAATCCCCGCCAAATATCCCTGCATAGGTACAGCTATAGATGATCATAACCCCGAGTTAATATTTAGATAAAGAAAAAAGCCCGATTAGGCGCCTTTTCGCCCTTGGATTCCAATGGGTTGTCGGTCAGATGGAAGGTCCTTTCAGGGCTTCGAAGGGGCATTTTTCCGGCGGTTTGTTTGCCCCCCTTTGCCATCGCCTTCGCACCGCCTTCGTATCGCCTTCGCATCGTCTTGGCAGCGCCTTTTCAATCACCATGGCAACCCCCTTGCCGCGGCCCGTTTGCCCCGCCATTGTAGCTTCCAAAGCGCCCGCAATTTAAGCGGTGCAAATTCAGGGGGGCGAAGCTTTTAAATGGCTTCGCTAAAACACATTGATCGGGAAAATTCTCAAAGCGATCCGCAAAGCCTTCAGTTTCGACCGTCTGGTCGGGCTGGCGATGTTGTTCGCGTTTATTTCCATCTTTGTCGGCGATTCCTATCCGGTTCAGTTCTTCCGCGCCAAGACGTTTGACATGTACCAGCGCAGCCACCCGCGCGAAATCCCGCCCCGGGCCGCACAGCCGGTGGTGATTATTGATCTGGATGAACGCAGCCTTTCCGAAGTGGGCCAGTGGCCGTGGTCGCGCCTGACCCTTGCCAAAATGGTCGCCAACCTGATGAACCAGGGCGCGGCACTGGTGGCGTTCGATATGGTGTTTGCCGAACCGGACCGCATGAACCCCGAAGGCGTGGTCCAATCCCTTTACAATCTTGACGATGTGAACCGCGAAGCAATCCTGACACTGCCCAGGAATGGTGAATTGTGCGCAGGCGTGATTAAACAGGGCAGGGTGGTTTTGGGCCAGGCCGGGTTCTGGGATGAACGCCCCGAATCATCCACGCGGCCCGCGTTCAAATCCATTGCCATTCGCGGCCTGGTGCGTGATGCGCCAAAGACTGACAGGTTTTTACCCGGTTTCAAATCCATGGTGCGCAATGTTCAAGTGCTGGAAGACGCCGGCGCCGGGCACGGTATTTTTTCACTGGTGCCTGAAACTGACGGCATTGTACGCCGTGTGCCGACCTTGTTCATGTATCGCGGCGATGAGTACACGTCGCTGTCAGTTGAAATGATGCGCGTGATGTTCCAACGCAAAACCATCGTTGCCGAAATCGGCCCGGTGGGGCTGGAAGCCGTGGGCGTTGCGCCCAAAAGCCTGACCAAGCAACTGCGCGACATGTATCGCCAACTGGCGACCATGTCAGGCGCAACCGATGCCATCGGTTACGTTGACGCCATGTACCCCACCGGCACCCTGAAGCTGCCCACCGATGGTCAGGGCCGCATGTGGCCGTATTTTTCCCGCCACGATAAATCCAAGTATGTTTCGGC
>DAOVVL010000286.1 GCA_030637205.1 Thalassospiraceae bacterium
GAACTGGATCTGGATGTGGCGATTAAATCGCTGATCGATTTCAAGGCCGGCGCCACCCCCGATCCGCGCATCAACATGAGCCACCGCCACGATGGGCGCGATATTGCGGTGACGTTGTTGCTGGATCTGTCGCAATCGCTGAACGAAGTACCCGATGGCAGTTCGCAGAGCATCCTTGAGTTAAGCCAGGAGGCCGTGGCCATTTTGGGCTGGGCCATTGATTGTCTGGGCGACAAGTTCGCCATCGCCGGTTTTTCATCCAACACGCGTCACGAAGTCCGCTTCCAGCATATCAAGGGCTATGGCGAAAACTGGGACGACAGCGTCAAGGGCCGCCTGGCCGCAATGCAGGCAGGTTATTCCACGCGCATGGGCGCCGCCATGCGCCATGCCGGCCATTACCTGCAAGCACGAACGGCGGACAAGAAACTGCTGTTGATTTTAAGCGACGGCGAGCCTTCGGATATTGATGTGACGGATGAACGCATGTTGATCGAAGATACCCGAAAGGCCGTTCAGGAGTTGGACCGCGACGGAATTTACACGTTTTGCATCACGCTCGACGGTAAAGCAGACGATTATGTCAGCGATATATTCGGCAATCAGTTTGCGATTATCGACAAGGTTGAACGGCTGCCAGAAAAACTTCCTCAGATTTTCATGAGCTTAACCACCTGATTGAAAGTACTATGAATTGCAATACGTTAAGGTGGGCATGTATAAGAATTTCTTATCATAATCATCAAGAAATTGCCCCTTGTTTATGTTAAGGCAGCGGGTATATTCAAAATTGGATAACGTAAAAGTGCTCGGAAGGTTCTGGGCGACGAGTAAACCTGGGGAGGTCCGCTCGCATCAAACCCAGAACCACCCGCAAGGCCTCTGTCCTTTACTGGGCAGG
This sequence comes from Thalassospiraceae bacterium, assembly GCA_030637205.1. Lineage (GTDB taxonomy): Bacteria > Pseudomonadota > Alphaproteobacteria > Rhodospirillales > Magnetovibrionaceae > DAOVVL01. The sequence goes on from DAOVVL010000286.1 coordinate 902, forward strand.
GGCCTTTTTAACGCAAAACGCCGGGCTTTGTGCTTGGCCTTGGGCACCAATGTCGCCACAATGGCCAAAAATTACCCCCAATTCGGAGAACTTCCATGACCGACAACGTCAAAATCGCTCCCAGTATTTTATCAGCCGACTTCTCGCGCATTGGTGAAGAGGTCAAGGCCATTGATGATGCGGGTTGTGATTACATCCATATTGACGTGATGGACGGTCATTTTGTGCCTAACCTGACTTTCGGCCCCCCGGTGATTAAAAGCTTCCGCCGCTGGACCGACAAGCCGTTCGATGTCCACCTGATGATCGACCCGGCACAGCCGTTTTTGGAAGAATACGCCGACGCCGGTGCCGATATCATTACGGTCCATGCCGAAGCCGACAAACATCTGGATCGTTCGCTTCAGGTGATCAAGGGCTTGGGCAAGAAGGCCGGCGTCAGCCTGAACCCGCACACGCCTGAAAGCGTGCTCGCTTACGTGATGGACAAGGTTGATCTCATTTTGGTCATGTCGGTCAATCCGGGCTTCGGTGGGCAGTCGTTTATTGAAAGCCAGTTGGACAAAATCAGCCGCATCCGCGCCATGATCGGTGATCGCCCGATTGAGCTGGAAGTGGACGGTGGCGTGAATTCTGCCACCGCCAAGGCCGTGGTTGATGCCGGGGCCGACGTTTTGGTGGCCGGCAGTGCGGTATTCAAGGGCGACGATTACGTTGCCACCATTCAGGCCATCCGCGACGCCTATTCGGCCTGATTTGGGCCAATATTGCGCCTATTAGGTTGAGTTGAAGGCCTTTAAGTTATATAACAAAACGATGATATAACGTGCGCCGTGGCCGTTTCTCATGGCAATTCCAGCGCTGGTATATTTTATAATGCGCCTTCAGATCAATGCGTTCAGGTGCGCTGGTTTAGAAGGGGCGGGGGACGTTTTGTGATTCGCAGACTGGGCAATATCGAAGGACTGGGCCGGGTTCCAAAGGCTCTCAAAAGGGTCGTTCCGGGAACCATTACCAAGGTCGTCCCGCGCGCGTTAAAACGTCGCAACAATTATCTTTATTTCTGGCAAAAACGTTGGTTCTTCATCGCCATGGCCGTGGGCTGGGGGCTGCTTTCACTGCCCGTGCCCGATGGCCTGACCGAGGCCGGCATGATCATTTTGACCATGAGCGTGGTCGCCACCATTTTATTTATTACCGAACCGGTGCCGCTGCCGACTGTGGCGCTGATGATTATTGTGGGACAGGTGTTTCTACTGGGCCTTGATTCGCGTGACGTCGCGCAAAGCATGATGAGCGATTCGGTTTTGTTCATCATGGGCTCGCTGATGCTGGCGGTAGCCGTGGTCAAACAAAAGCTCGATACCCGAATTGCATGGTTGCTGGTGCGCGTCACCGGCACGTCAACGGCGCGCATCGCGTTTGGCATTTCGGTGGTGTCGGGAATTCTGGCTTCGTTCATTGGCGAACACACGGTGGCGGCGATGATGTTGCCGGTGGGCATTACCATAATCCAGCTAACGTCCGATGATCCGAAAAAGGTTCGCAACCTGGCCGCTGTGTTGTTGTTTTCAATTTCCTATGGCGCTTCCGTGGCCGGTATCGGCACACCGTCAGGCGGCGCCAGAAATGCCATTATGATCGGCTACTGGAAAGAATTCTTTTACGATCCGACCAACCCCGACACGTTTCAGTACCTGATCGATTACGTACATTGGATGATGTACGCGTACCCGCTGTTTTTGCTGCAACTTCCGTTCGTGACCATGATTTTGCTGGCAACGTTCCGCCCTGAATACAAGGACCTGTCGCGCGCCATCGTCAAATTGCGCGCCAAGGTCAGTGAACAGGGCAAGATGAAGATCAGCGATTGGGCGGCCATCGGTATCTTTTTCCTGACGCTACTGGGCTGGATTTTCGCATCCAGCGATTACGGCATGGGCACCATTGCACTTGTGGGTGCTATCGCTTTCCTTGTCGCGGGGCTGGTCAAATGGCCGGATGTGAATTCAGGCGTGAACTGGGGGGTGGTGCTTTTGTACGGCGCTGCGATCTCGCTGGGTTTGCAGATGATGGAAACCGGCGCGGCGATCTGGGTCGCGGAACATTTCCTGGCGTTTTTAGCGCCGTTTGGCGCCGATCATGGCATTGGCCTGTGGGCGGCGGTTTCGGTGCTGACCACGTTCGTCACCAACACCATGTCCAATGGTGCGGCGGTGGCGGTATTGGGCCCGATCGTGTTGAAGCTGGCGGTGGCGGCAAATGACAGCCCCATCGTAATCGGCTATATCACTGCTATTTCATCCGCTTTTGCGTATCTGACCGTAGTCGGCACACCGGCCAGTACCATCGTTTATGCTTCCGGTTATCTAAAAACGACCGATTTTCTAAAAGTA
>DAOVVL010000035.1 GCA_030637205.1 Thalassospiraceae bacterium
CAGCAATTCGCGGTGGCGAAGCGTTCCGCCGCTTTTCAGCATTTCAAGATACTTCGCTTCAAAGCCATCCAGGCCGCCGCCATATACCGCATACAACGAATTCACCAGGCAATCGCCAAACGCATAGGCATAGACATAAAACGGGGTATGCACGAAATGTGGAATATAGGCCCAGTAATTGCGATACGCATCATCGAGTTTAATCGCCGGGCCGAGGCTTTCGCCCTGCACGTCCATCCACACATCGCCGAGGCGCTCCACCGATAGCTCGCCCGCTTTGCGCTCGCCGTGGATGCGGGCTTCAAAATCGTGAAACGAAATCTGGCGCACCACGGTGTTGAGCATGTCTTCGACCTTGCCCGCGATCAGCACCCGGCGGCGCGCGGGATCGGTCTCAACGTCGATCATGCGACGAAAGGTCAGCATTTCGCCAAACACGGATGCGGTTTCTGCGGTGGTCAGCGGCGTATCAGACATCAACGTGCCCTGATCGGCGGCCAATACCTGATGCACACCGTGGCCCAGTTCATGGGCCAGCGTCATCACGTCGCGGGCCTTGCCGTGAAAGTTCATCAGGATGTAGGGATGCACACCGGGCACCACGGGGTGTGAATAGGCACCGGAATCCTTTCCTTCACGGGGTTGGGCATCAATCCAGCCCCGATCAAAAAAGCCCTTCGCGATATCTCGAGCGGTGGGGGAAAAGTCGCCATAGGCATCCAGCACCGTGGTGCGCGCCTCGTCCCAGGTGAAAAGCGCACTGTCGTCGAACGGTAACGGCGCGTTGCGATCCCAATAATTCAGCGCATCGACCCCGAACCACTTGGCTTTTAGAGCATAGTAGCGGTGCGAAAGTTTTGGATATGATTGTTTGACCGAGCTGACCAGCGCATCCACCACATCGTCTTCAACCTGGTTGGCCAGATTTCGCATCGATAGCGGGCGCGCATAATTGCGCCAGCGGTCTTCGATTTCCTTGTCCTTGGCCAGCGTGTTGGTAATCAGCGCGAGCAGGCGGATGTTGGCTGCCAGCCCAACGCTGAACCCTTTTGATGCGGCCTCGCGTTTGGCTGCGTCCTTGTCGCTGAGCAGGTTCAGGGTTTCCGATTGGGTCAGTTGCTTGCCATCCACCTCAAACCGCATGTCGGAAAAGGTTTCTTCAAACAGGCGCACCCACGACGCACGTCCGGTGACCGATTTTTCAAGGATGTAGTTTTCCAGCTCGTCTGAAAGCTGGTGGGGCTTGAACTGGCGCACTTCACGAACCCACGGACGGTATTTTTCAGCCGCGTTGTCCCCGGCCAGCTTGGCTTCCAGCGTATCATCGTCGAGACGGTTGATCTCAAGGGTAAAGAACAAGATCAGGGTCGAAATGTCGGTCGCGCGCTCTTGTAGGGTTTGATAAAACCGTGCGATTTCACCGTCGTCCATGTGAACGGTGAATAAAAGCTGGCCGTAGCTAACGACCTTTTGCAACAATTCAGAAATGACCTCATAATCAGCGATAGCCTGAGCAAAACCGGCCCCGTCCAGCGCCTCAAGCTTGCCGCCATAGGTTTCGGCAAAGCTTTTGGCCAGTGTGGCAGCCATTTTCAGGTCTTCGTCCAGCGCCGGGTCTTGTGGCGTGGCGTAGAGGTCACCCAGATCCCATTTGGGCAAAAGTGCGTGATCGGCTGAAGATTGGGTTTGACTGGGGCTCATAAAGTTCCTCCTTGATTGGGATAACGATATAAGGTTGGAATTAGAAGAACACAAGAAAAGGCTTTTCAGGGGGAAACTATGACTGTCATTAACACCAAAAATTGCAAGAACGTCGTAAGCATGTTTTTCGAGCAGGCCGAAGCGCAAGGCGAACGCCCGTTTTTATGGGCCAAGCATGATGGCAAATACCGCCCCATGTCGTGGCGCGAAACGGCAGCACAGATCAGCGCCATCGCACGGGCCCTGCGCAAGCTTGGCATCGAAAAAGGTGACCGGGTGATGCTGGTATCGGAAAACCGCCCCGAATGGCTAATCTCGGAGCTGGCCATCATCGCCGCCGGCGCCATTGCGGTTCCCGCCTACACCACCAACACCCTTGATGACCACACGCACATCCTCACCAACTCTGAGGCGTCCGGCATGATTATTTCAACCGCCAAGCTGGCCGAGGTGGCCCTGGCGGCGGCGCACCGGTCCGATACGGCCAGATTTGCCATCGTCATGGAACCGGTGGATCTGAAACAGAGCCTGAATGTGGAAATTCACAAATGGGACGCGCTTGTTCAGCGCAGCCAGAGCGATCATCTGAATATTATTGAAGAAGCGGCCAAGCTGGAACGCACCGAAACCGCGTGCATCATCTACACATCAGGCACCGGCGGAAAGCCCAAGGGCGTGATGCTCAGCCACGGCGCGGTCCTGCACAATTGCAACGGCGCCCAGCACGTCCTCCACGACCTGGGCTTGGAAAAGAACCGCTTTTTGAGCTTCCTGCCCCTTTCGCATTCCTACGAGCACATGGGCGGGCTGCACTTCCCGGTTTCCATCGGGGCCGAGATTTATTACGCCGAAGGCATTGAAACCCTGGGCGTCAATATGGTTGAAGCACACCCCACCTTCATGACGGCGGTTCCGCGCCTTTATGAAACCATGCATGCGCGCATCATGCGCGGCATCGAACAGCAAGGCGGCATGAAGGAAAAGATGTTCAGAAAGACACTGGAACTGGGGCTCAAATATCACGAAGACCCGAAAAGCCTGACCTTTGGCGAACGCATTTTAAATGCGCTGCTCGATAAACTGGTGCGCAAAAAAGTCCGCGGCCGTTTTGGCGGCAAACTAAAGGCAATGATTTCCGGCGGGGCACCCCTGAACCCCGATATCGGCGAGTTTTTTCAGGCGCTGGGCTTGACCATCTTGCAAGGCTACGGGCTAACGGAATCGGCGCCGCTGATCAGCGCCAACATGCCCGATAACGTCAAGATGCACACCGTTGGCACCCCCGTACCTGATACCGAGGTTCGCATTGCCGACGACGGTGAAATTCTGGCACGCGGCGAACTGTTGATGAATGGCTACTGGCGAAATGAAAAAGCCACCCGCGAAACCATCATTGATGGCTGGCTGCACACCGGCGATATCGGCATGTTTGACGAAGATGGCTGCCTGCACATTACCGACCGCAAAAAAGATATCATCGTGAATTCAGGCGGCGATAACATCGCGCCGCAACGCATCGAAGGCTTTTTGACGCTGGAGACGGAAATTTCGCAAGCCATGGTTTATGGCGACAAACGCTCGCATCTGGTGGGCCTGATTGTGCCCGATGAAGTGTGGCTGAGCGAATGGTGCAAATCCAACGCCAAGACCAACGATATTGCCCAACTGACCAGCGATGAAGATCTGAGAAGCGCGGTTTCCGAAGTGATTTCGCGCATCAATGTTAACCTTTCAAACGTTGAAAAGGTACGCAAGTTCATCATCGCCGACGAACCCTTCACCATCGACAACGAACAGATGACCCCGACCATGAAGGTGCGGCGTCACAAGATTAAGGAAATTTACGGCGAACGGCTGGAATCGCTTTACGTTTGATCCGGGTTTAGGCTTGGTCGCGATACTCTGCTTCGGCATCGTGTTGTTGTTCGATTTCTTCCTGCACCGTGGCCGGGCCAATGCCCGCCACCGCGATTCCGACCAATATCAGCGCCAACCCGCCAATGGCGCCGCTGGTGACCGTTTCGCCAAGAAACAATACACCCCACAGCACGCCCAAAGCCGGGATCAGGTAGTTGTTGAGCGAAAGAAACGTCACACCGCGCGCAGCGATGATTTCGATCAGGAAGATGGTCGCAAGTGCGGTCGGGAAAATACCCAGGTACATGGCTGCCGCCAACGTTTCAAAAGTGTAATTCAACGTCCACGGCTGATCGGCCAGCATCGATGCCGGCAACATCACCACGGTAGCGGCTATCAGAATTCCAGCGCCGTGTTCAACCGGTTTGGTTTCGGGAAGCTTGCGCACCAGTATTCCGGCAATGGCGTAACACACTGCGCCGCCTGCCACGGCTAGCTGGCGAAACACATCGTCGCCCAATTCCAACAATGACTGGGGACCGATCAGCACAATCACCCCCATCAGACCCATCACAATGCCCAGGACGCGGCGCGCATTGAGCACTTCGTCTGAAAAATAATGCCCCAGCACCAGTGCCGAAAGCGGCATCAGTGAAATCAGGGTCGCGGCCAGACCGCTGGAAATTTCCATTTCGCCCCAGTTGATCATCACAAACGGAAAGGCGTTTCCAAAAATGCCGATCAGGAAAAACATCCACCACAAGCGTGGCTTGAATTCCAGCTTGCCGCCGCGAAAGCGCATCCATGCCCACAGGATCACGGCGGCAAACGCAATGCGCAGTGCCGCCAGCGTGGTCGGTGGTATGACCTCGACCGCCACCTTGATAACGGTGAACGACGAGCTCCACATGACCGCCAGGACCAACAGGATCACCAGTTCGCGGGTATGGATTTTGGCCAAAATTCAATCCTTCAGAATTTTCCGACTACAGCAGAAACCACAAAAGCGCCGGAAGCGTTGCAAACGAAATAATGGTCGAAAGCACCACCGTTCCGGCCACCGTTTCCGGATCAGTGTTATAGCGCTGGGCGAACAGATAGTTAAACACCGCGACCGGCAGCGTCGATTGCAATACCAGCACGCCGCGCATGTCGCCTTCAAAACCCAAAACTTCTGCGACCGCGAGGGCGGCGGCGAAACCGATGACCAGACGCCCAACCGACAGCAACAAGGTCTTTGAAAACCCCGAAATTTCCAGCCGCGCAAGTGAAATGCCCAGCGTGATCAGCATTAAAGGAATGGCGAAGCCACCCAGCAGATCAAGGGTGTCCATGACCCATTCGGGCAACTGAATGCCCATCACCATCACGATAATGGCAAGCGCCACCGCGTACAGGGTGGGCACCCGAAGCAACGCCCTGGGCGATGCGGTACCGGCCGAAAGTGCCACCCCTGCGGTAAACTGCAACACGATACAAACGCAAAAATACGCCACCGCCAGCACCATGCCTTCGGGGCCAAATGCAAACAACGCCAGCGGAATACCAACATTGCCGGTATTGGGAAACACCAGGGCCGGCAGGAACGAACGCACCGAATAGCCCATCACTTTTAATAATCCAAGTGCGACCAGCGATACCACCACCAGCACCGCCAGGGTGGCACCGGCCATTTGGCTGAGCGCACCAAGGTCGACCTCGACCGACAACAAGGTTGCCAGCACCAGCGCCGGAACCCCGATAGCGGAAACCAGGCTGGTGACCATTTCGGTGTCGTAGTGCCGCCCCGAACGCGCCCAGCCAAAACCAATGGCGGCGCAGACAAACACCGGGACAACGATGGAAAAAAGTTGATACAGCATATTCGGGGGAGATCCGTTTAGTCGGGTGGTCTAATCAACCGTCGCAATATGAAGGATGTTGGTGCCGCCGGGAATGCCAAACGGAATCCCCGCCATGATCACCAGATAGTCGCCCTTGGCCGCAAATTCTTCGCGAATGGAAATGCGAACCGACTTGCCCATCATTTCACCAAAGCTATCAACATCGCGGGTGCGAATGGAATGCACCCCCCACACCAATGCAAGCCTGCGCGATACCGGCAGGTTGGGCGTCAGGCCCAAAATCGGGACCGCCGGGCGTTCGCGCGATATGCGCAAGGTCGTTGACCCGGTCGATGAAAATGAAACGATGGCCTGCGCCGAAATGGTTTCGGCAACCTGGCGCGCGGCGGCGCTGATGGCATCGGCGGCGGTGGCTTCCGGATCAGTGCGGGCGGCTTCGATAAACTTTTTATACATGATGTCAGGTTCAACCCGGTTGATGATGCGATCCATCATGTTGACCGATTCAACCGGAAAATCACCCACCGCAGTTTCGGCAGAAAGCATCAGCGCATCGGCACCATCGTAAACGGCGGTGGCGACGTCGGATGCTTCGGCGCGCGTCGGCGTCGGCGCGTTGACCATGGAATCGAGCATTTGCGTTGCCACGACAACGGGTTTGCCAGCGGCACGGCACGCATTGATGATGCGTTTTTGCTGAACCGGCACATCTTCGGGCGGCAATTCAACGCCCAGATCGCCACGCGCAACCATCACGGCGTCTGACTGTTCAACGATGTCGTACAGGTATTCCATCGCGCTGGGCTTTTCCAGCTTTGACATCACGCCAGCCTTGTTGCCGACAATGGCTTTAACTTCTTTTACGTCTGCGGGGCGCTGAACGAACGAAAGCGCGACCCAGTCAACACCCATTTCGAGGCCCACTTTAAGGTCTTCGCGGTCCTTGTCGGTCATAGCCGAAAGATCCAGCATCGCGCTGGGAACGTTCACACCCTTGTGGTTGGAAACCTCGCCGCCAACCATAACTTCGGTTTCGGCAAAGTCCTTGCCCGCCTTGGTCACGCGAAGGCGAATTTTGCCATCATCGATCAACAGGTCCATATCGGGGCGAAGGGCCGCAAAAATTTCAGGATGCGGCAACGATGCTACGCTCGCGGTTCCTTTTTTGTCGGACAGTTCCAGACGAAACGGTTCGCCAACCTTCAAGATTTCTTTGCCAGCTTCAAACTCGCCCACACGCAGCTTCGGGCCTTGCAGATCCATCAGGATGCCGATGGGGCGGTTAAAGCGTTTTTCAAGACGGCGAATGATTTCATAACGGCGTTTATGGTCGTCGTGCACGCCGTGAGAGAAATTGAGGCGGAATACATCTGCGCCGGCTTCAAACAGGGCGGCAATGTCTTCTTCCGAAGAGCGCCCCGGGCCTAACGTCGCGATAATCTTTGCATTTCTGGTTCTTCTCATGTTTTGAAACATAGAGCCAGCCCCGCATCGGCGCTAGCCCTTTATCCTTTCCTTAAATCCATTCAAACAAACAATAAATTGACGCCTGCCTGATTATGTCCGGTGTGTGGCAGCTATTCGATCAAAATACATCTGAAATCATTAACATTTGTGCGGGTTGGCCCTGTCACCACCAAATCACCCAAGGCTTCAAAGAAGGCATAGGCGTTGTTATCGGCCAATAACGCGGCCCCATCCAACCCCAGTTCACGGGCCCTAGCCAGGCTATCGGGGCGGGTAATGGCACCGGCGTTATCTTCGGTGCCATCAATGCCGTCGGTATCACACGCGATGGCACAAATGCCCGCGTGACCTTCAAGGCCCAGTGTCAGGCCCAACAGGTATTCAACATTGCGCCCGCCGCGACCTTTGCCCGTGACCGTGACCGTGGTTTCACCCCCGGAAATCAGCGCGATTTTGGCGCCCGGTTCCTCAGATGCAATCTTCAGCGCCATTTCAGCGTGTTCCAGACCCACGGCGCGGGCCTCGCCTTCAATGTCGTCACCCAGCAGGCGCGGCTCGTACCCGGCACCTTGGGCGGCCTCAACGGCAGCTTCAAGCGATGCCAGGGGCGTTGCTATCAGCTTGACCTCGGCGCCTGTCACGCGCGGATCATCAGGCTTTGGGGTTTCATCCGAGGCTTGGCGCAAATGCGCGGTGACGGCGGGTGGTGTAACAATGGCGTATTTATCCAGCACGCTTTGGGCATCGGCAAAGGTGGTGGGATCACCCACCGCCGGGCCGGACGCAATGACGGACGGATCATCGCCGGGCACATCGGAAATGGCCAAGCTCACCACCCGTGCCGGATAGGCAGCCGCCGCCAGACGCCCGCCCTTGATCGCCGACAGATGTTTGCGAACGGTGTTCATTTCATCAATGGCAGCGCCGGATTTAAGCAACTTGGAATTCACATCGCGTTTATCCGAAAGGCTTAAACCCCCGGCAGGCAGCGCCATCAACGCGGACCCGCCGCCGGAAATCAGGCACAGCACCAGATCATCGGCGCTTAAGGCTGAGACCAGATCGAGAATACGCCGCGCCACGGCTTCACCGGCGTCATCTGGAACCGGGTGGGCGGCCTCGACCACTTCGATGGATTTTGTCGGTGCCCCGTGGCCATAACGCGTGACCACCAGACCGCTCAGGTCGCCTCGGCCTTCAGCCTGCCATGCGGCCTCAACCGCCTGGGCCATGCTGGCGGCGGCTTTGCCGGCCCCCACCACCACGGTGCGTCCCACCGGTGGCTTGGGAAGAAAGCCCGCCAAGCTCGCCGATGGGCTGGCTTTTTCAACAGCAGCTTTAAACAGGGCGTATAAAATTGGATCAACCATGTGTGAGTATGTATCCGGGGGCGCGGTCTTTGTGAAGCGGCGATTGCTGCGATTGGGGGGCTCAGGGTAGGATGGTACAGGCGAATCGGCCAGCCGGGCCAAAATATCGGGTGAATATTGAGGGAACCCACGTGGGATTATTTTCAAAAACGATGAAATCAATTTTTCTCGATGACCGGGCCAAACGTGCCGGAGTGCACCGGGTATATGCCGAGGCCATGACCGAACAGCAAAAGATGATTTCCGCACGCGACAATGAAATTGAAAGACTGCGCGAACAAGTCGGCGAAATTGCCTCCAATGAACGCCAGGAACTGATCCAGAACGCCCAGAAAGTTCGCCTAGACAAGGCCAAAATGCTCGACGACCTGCCCGAAGCTGACAGGCAAAAACTGCGCGCCATCGCCACGAAGGCGATGCTTGGCGAAGGCGGCGATGAGGGCGGCAGTTCAGGCGGAAAGCCTTAAGCCCCCTTCTGTTCACGCAATTGTGGGGCGATGCTTGAAAAAAAAGGTTTTTTTAAGCTCAAAGGGTCAATATCCTATATGTAGCAACGGATTGTATAAAATAATCCGCAGAACTCTGGGCTTTTTGAAAAAAAGCCTGCTCGGGGACGAGAAAAATGAACGGCCCTGAAAATCAAGTTGATGCCGAGGCCCTTAAAGGTGAGCTGATGGGCCTGCTCAAGTACATCCATCGGGTGCGCGATGAGATCGCCAATATTTCGCGCCCTGCGGACGAGGAACACCAGTTTGTGACCATGTCCGACCAGATAGATGCGGTGGTCAAAGCTACAGACGAAGCCTCAAATACCATCATGGCCTGTGCGGAAGTTAACGAAGAACTGGTTGAAAAGTTGCGCAAAGGCATCACCGATCCGAAATTGGTAACGCTAATCGATCAGTTATCGGAAAACGATATCAACATCATCCAGGCCTGCAGTTTTCAGGATTTGACCGGCCAACGGCTCAACAAGGTCGCACGCTCGCTGACTTATGTTGAAGACCGTGTGAATGCGCTGACCGAAGTATGGGGTCGCGAAGAACTGGAAAAAGTTGAAGTCATTGGCGAACAAAAGACCGATGATGAAAAACTGCTTCACGGTCCTGCCCTTCCCAGCGACACATCCATCAGCCAGGACGAAATCGACGCCCTTTTTGACTGAGTGCGCCCGGTCATTATAGTCCCATCCCTGTATTGCCCATTTTGTCTTTTAGCAAGCTGTGATATAGGCTTTTCTTTACGCATGAAGACGCCCTGTTAAATGAGGAACCCCATGAACAAATTAATCGCCGCCTTTCTTGTAATTGCACTTGGAGCATTCGTTATGGCCGAAGACGCCACCGCCGCAGAAATTAAAGACCCTGAAAACACCCTGTTTCTCGATTTGAAAGATGGCCGGGTCATTATTGAAATGCTGCCGGACGTGGCGCCCAAACATGTGGCCCGCATCAAGGAGCTGGCGCGCGATGGATTTTACGACGGCCTGACCTTTCACCGCGTCATCGAAGACTTCATGGCGCAAACCGGTGACCCCGAAGGCAACGGCACCGGCGGTTCGGGGCAAAACCTGCCGGCTGAATTTTCAGATGTCAGATTCGAAGAAGGCACCTTAGGCATGGCGCGTTCACAAGATATCAACAGTGGCGATTCACAGTTTTTCATCATGCTGGGCAAAGCCCCGCACCTGGATGGCAGCTATACCGTATGGGGGCGCGTGATCGAAGGCATGAACTGGGTTCACCAGATCAAGAAGGGCAGCCGCCTGCGCAATGGTGAAATTGAGGGCGACCCCGATGTGATCTTGCGTATGCGGGTGGCAGTTGACGCTGAATAGCTGAACGGCTTTCAGGCTGCGGTTTCGGCGGCGCCTTGGGCACCCCCCACGTTTAATGCATCAATGCGCACTTCGTTGCCCGGCTCAGGGTTGCGCGGGATCAACAACGACAACAACAGCGATACCGCCGCCATCCCGGCACCCGCCAAAAAGACAAACGCGGTCGATTCAATCCAGATGCGGCCGAACAACACAGGGATCACAATGGCCGCAATGTGATTGATGGTAAAACTAACGCCACTGGTTGACGCAATATCGGCGGGATCGGCTATTTTTTGCAGGTACGTTTTAAGCGCAAATGACATGGCAAAAAACAGGTGGTCCAGCAAATACAGCCCCACGGCAATCCATGCGGTATCAACAAACGCATAGGCCAAAAACACGACAATCAGGCCGCCATATTCGATGATCAGCACGCGGCGTTCACCAAGCCTGGCAATCAGGCGCCCGACCTTTGGTGAAATCCAGATCGCCATGGCGCTGGTCGCGAGAAACATCAGGCTCATTTCGCCGGCCGTAAACTTGAATTTCTCAACCATCAAGAAACCGGCAA
>DAOVVL010000036.1 GCA_030637205.1 Thalassospiraceae bacterium
GCGAAGGCGGGTGGATGCAAAATGCTGGTGTGGCCCCGGGGTTTTTCCGTACCACGCATCGTTGGTCAGGTTCAAAAGCCAGCTGGGGCGATCATTCGCGCGGGTGACGGCGCCCGGAAAAATGACCTCATAACAGATCAACGGGCTGACCGGCGGAAGACCTTTGAGGCGCAAGGTCTGAAGCCCCGGTCCAGCGCGAAATGATCCCGAACCGTGGGTGATTTTTTCCAACGGCAGCCAGTCCGCCAGCGGCATATATTCGCCAAACGGCACCAGATGAAACTTGTCATAACTGGCCTGCACCAAACCATCATCGCCGATGGCCAGCATGGCGTTGGCAACTTCATAACGCCCACCGGTGCTGGGCGGGGTTACCAGCCGCGGCGCGCCCATAATGGTGAGCCCGCCCACAGGCGTCATGGAACCGATGGTCTGAAGCCAACCGAGGTGATCGGCCACATAAAACGGCGCCATGGTTTCGCCCCAGATCACATGCGTGGGTGCGGCTTCGCCGGGTGCAGGCGGGGCAGCGCCAAGGTCCAACTGCGCCATCATATGGCTTTCCAGCAATTCGGGTTTCCATTTTAAGCTTTGTGGAATGTTGGGCTGTATCAGACGCAGGCGCACGCCCGGCACCGTTTCATCGGACGCCGTTGAAAGGCGTTGTTCGCCTACCGCCAACAGGCCCAGCGGGATGATCAATACCAGCCCCGCAAATGCGCGCCGGCTTTGCGCCATGGCCGCGGGCGCGCCTGCGGCCAGCACCGTTAACGCACCCAGCCCATACGTTCCGATAAACGCGGCGTTTTGAATGACGGCGTCAGACACCGTCCACGCGGTTGCAATCAGGTTCCACGGAAAGCCGGTAAACAACCAGCTTCGAACCCATTCCATCACCGTCCACGCGCCGGCCAAAATCAGCACCCGCGCAATGATCGAGCTTTTACCCCAATGCATGGCCAGTCCGCACACCGCTGCAAACAAACCAAACCCCACCGCGAAACCCCCGATGGCAACCGGGATCAGCCACGCAAAGCGTTCGGCATCCACCATTAGCGCCATGGAAATCCAGTAAAGCCCGGCGGCAAAAAAGCCCGCACCCCACCACCAACCGACCATGAAAGCGGCCCGGGGCGTTTGGCTCGTTGCCGTCATCAACACCCAGCCTGTAATCGACACCACCAGCAAAAACAGTAAATTCAGGGGCTGAAACGCAAATACCGCCATGGCGCCAAATGCAAATGCCCACGCGCGCAATCGCCAGCCCCCAAGCGCGCCAAACCAGCCTGCCAACAATTCATCCTGAATACATTGATGGGCGGGATAACCGGATGGCTCAGGCACTTTTTATTCCATTCCCAGACCGATCGCCCTGATCCGTGCCCTCGTCATCGTCGTTTTCGGTTTCGGTTTCATCTCTCACCGGCAGGTGGATGCGCAGGCGTTTAATTCGCCTGGGATCGGCTTCGAGAATTTCAAATTCCAGACCGGAAGAATGTTCCAGCAATTCGCCGCGAATGGGCACGCGCCCACTGATGGAAAATACAAGACCGCCCAGCGTATCAACTTCAGCGCGTTCAGTTTCGGTAAAATACGAACGACCCAGTGCTTTTTCAAAATCCTCAATCAAGATGCGCGCATTGGCATCCCAGCTGCCATCGTCACGGGGTTCAATTGTAAACTGTTCGTGGGCATCAAATTCGTCTTCGATCTCGCCGACAATTTCTTCGACCAGGTCTTCAATGGTTACCAGCCCATCGACGCCGCCAAATTCATCTACCACCAACGCCATATGACAACGCTTTTGGCGCATTTCCAGCAACAGTTCCAGAACCTGCATAGCGGGGGAAACGAACATCACCGGGCGCGCAATGGCGGCCGGATTAAAGGTGTCCTTGCCCGTCGTATTGGCCAGCACATCCTTGACGTGAACCATGCCGATCACACTATCGAGGCTTCCGCGATAAACCGGAAAGCGCGAATGGCCTTCGCGGATCATCAGGTCAATGAACTGCTCCAGTTTTGCTTTGGCATCAATGGCGTGGATATCGGCACGCGGCACCATCACATCGGCAATGGTTTGGCCGCTAAGCTCAAGCACATTACCAAGCAATGCACGTTCATCAGCACCCAGCGAAGGATCGCCTTGTTCGTCGATCTCTATCAGTTCTTCCAACGCATCGCGGGCGGTTTCGCTTGCGCGTCCGCTAAATAAATCTACCAGAGATTTCCAGATGCCTTTTTCGCGCCGAACCGGGTGAGAATTTTGTTGTGCCCCGTTCGGCACACTAGGAGAAGAAGGGTCGTTCATCAATGTTCCCGTTTGTGATCCAGCCTAAGTTTCGTCTGCGCTGGAATATGGATCGCTGATGGAAAGGCCATCAAGCACGGCAATTTCCATACGTTCCATTTTTTCCGCATCGGCTTTGCTTTCGTGATCAAAACCGACCAGATGAAGCATACCATGAACCAGCAAATGAGAAAAATGGTTCGCAAGCGACTTGTCCTGGGCCTCAGCCTCGCGGGCGGTGGTCTCATAGGCGATGGTGATATCGCCCAGAAGCCGCGGCGCGCCTTTAGGTGGGGTGTCCATATCGGTAGAAAACGACAGCACGTTGGTGGGTTTATCAAAGCCGCGATAGTCACGATTTAGAAGCTGTTGACGCGCATCATCTATAAGTACGACGCTGACCTCGGCCACCCCGGCGCTGCCGACCACTTTCCACGTAGCCGCCAAGGCGCGTTCTGCCAAACTTTCGGCGTCTTCCAACTGTTCATCCCAGTCTTTATCTTCAACCAAGATGTCGATGTTCAGTTCGCCGGGTTTAATATTTTTTGAAGGTTCAGTCATTTTTTTCATACGGCGCTGCATCGTGGCGCTTGGCTTCAACACGATCATAGGCTTCAACGATGCTGGTCACCAATGGATGGCGCACCACGTCTTTGGATGTGAATTCCAAATACGAAACCCCTTTGACGCCTTCAAGCGTTTCACACGCATCGCGCAAACCCGAACGCTGGCCCTTGGGCAGATCGACCTGGCTTAGATCGCCGGTAATGACCATGCGGGCGTTTTCACCAAGGCGGGTTAAAAACATTTTCATTTGAACGGCGCTGGTGTTTTGCGCTTCGTCGAGAATTACAAATGCATTGGCCAACGTGCGCCCGCGCATAAAGGCCAGCGGTGCCACTTCAATCTCGCCATTTTCCAATCTGCGTACCACTTGTTCGGCAGGCAACATATCGTACAGCGCGTCATAAAGCGGGCGCAGGTACGGATCAACTTTTTCGCGCATGTCGCCGGGCAAAAAGCCCAGCTGTTCGCCGGCCTCAACCGCGGGACGCGAAAGAATGATGCGATCGACCTCGCCGCGCACCAAACGTTCCACCGCCTTGGCAACCGCCAGATAGGTCTTGCCGGTACCCGCGGGGCCGAGGCCAAACACCAGTTCGCTGGAATCAATGGCGCGCAGGTATTCTGCCTGGTTGGTGGACCGGGGCGAAATGACGCGCCGCTGGGTGCGGACTTCCAGATTTAAGTCGTCGATGTCGCCGCCTCCGCTTCGCTCTGGGTTGCCGGTCATGCGCAATGCTGCCACGACCTCTTGTGTGCCTACATCCTGAGCGCGTGTGAGGCGATCGTAAAGTCCGATTAACACACGTTCTGTTGTTTCAACGTTTTGCGGGCTGCCATCAATAAAAACTTCTGCGCCACGGGCCTGAATAACCACGCCCAGCGCATCTTCGATCAACGCCAGATGCGCGTTATGCGATCCAAACAACGTTTGCGCATACAGGTTATCGGCAAAGGTCAGGCTGGAGCTTTTCGGCTTAGACGATTTTATATGAGGGTTCGCCGTTTTAGGGGCGGTGGCCGGTTTTCTTTTTTTTGTGCCGGTTTTTTTAGCGTGTGCTTTTTTACTCAAGCGGAGATCCTCGTCCCAGTACTTTCACCTAAAGCCAGGGTTCCGCCCAGTGAATAGGCAAAACCGTGGGTGATGTCCACGTTTGCAGTCTGGTACATCATATCTGCGTCTGCCTCGACGACCACCGGCTGCATGTAGGCATTGCGCCCAATCAGTTGTCCGGGTTTTTTGCCAACACGATCAAACAACACCGCGTACGTTTTTCCAACCGATGCTTCATTATACGCCTTAGTTTGGGAATTCAGCAATTGTTGCAACCGTTCCAGACGTTCCGACTTGACCTGTTCTTCGACCTGAAAGTCCATCATTGCCGCCGGTGTGCCGGGGCGGGCGGAAAACTTGAACGAATAGGCCTGAACAAAGCCCACATCGCGGGCCAGATTGAACGTATCTTCAAAGTCGGCATCGGTTTCGCCGGGAAAGCCAACGATAAAATCAGACGACAGCGCGATATCGGGCCGCGCGGCTCGAACATCATCCACCAGCTTTAGATACTCAGCCCGGTCATGGCGGCGGTTCATGGCTTTGAGAATTCGGTCAGACCCCGATTGCACCGGAAGATGCATATACGGCATCAGCTTTTCAATGTCGCGATGGGCGGCGATTAAGGCGGCATCAATTTCAGCGGGGTACGAAGTGGTGTAACGAATGCGCGACACCGTTTCGATTTCAGCAACGCTGCTAATAAGGCTTGCAAGGTTGATGGTTTCGCCATCGTCTCCCGCCCCGTGGTAAGCATTGACGTTCTGGCCGATCAGTGTGATTTCGCTGGCCCCGGCACTTGCCAGTTCACGGGCTTCGCTCAACACCGCGTTGGCCGGGCGCGAAACTTCGGCGCCGCGCGTATAAGGCACCACACAATAAGTGCAAAATTTGTCGCAGCCTTCCTGAACGGTCAAAAAGGCGGATGCGCCGTCAACTTTGCGCGCCGCTGGCAATTCATCGAATTTGCTCTCAAGCGGAAACTCGGTATCCAAAACCCGCCCGCCGGCGCGTTGCGCACGCGCAATCATTTCCGGCAAACGGTGATAGGTCTGGGGGCCAAAAACCATGTCAACGTAAGGCGCGCGCGCAAGCATCTCTTCGCCTTCGGCTTGTGCAACGCAACCGGTTACCGCCAGCACCATGCGTCCATGCCCACGGTCCAGTCTTTTTTGGCGCATGTCACGTAAGCGGCCGAGTTCCGAATAAACTTTTTCAGCGGCTTTTTCACGAATGTGGCACGTGTTCAAGATCACCATATCGGCATCATCGGGCGTGTCCGCGTGAACGTATCCCAACGGCGCCAGCACTTCGGCCATGCGTTCGGAATCGTAGACGTTCATCTGACAGCCATAGGTTTTGATATGAAGCTTCTTGGCCAGCGGCTTATTCCCTGTCGGTGGCTTTATCGCTGCGCTTTACCGGCACACCATAAAGTTCAAGGCGGTGACCAACCAGCTTGAGGCCATGCTCGGCTGCTATTTTTTCCTGAAGCGCCTCAATCTCGGCGCTGTGAAATTCGATCACCTTGTCGGACTGAATGTCGATCAGGTGATCGTGGTGTTCGTCGGGCACTTCTTCATAACGCGAACGCCCATCGCCAAAATCATGGCGTTCGAGGATTCCAGATTCTTCGAACAGGCGCACGGTCCGGTACACGGTGGCAATGGAAATGTTTGGATCCGATCGGGTGGCGCGGCGGTGCAATTCTTCTACGTCCGGGTGGTCGCTGGAATCTGAAAGAACCCGCGCAATGATCCGGCGTTGTTCAGTCATCTTCATGTTCTTGTCGATGCAAAGCTGCTCGATGCGTGATGGCCGTTCAGTGCTCATTATTCATTGCTCTTTCAATCCAGATCTGGCTATTCAGCCTTCACTTTTTTTGGCTTGGTTCCCAAACCGATCTTTTTAGCCAGCGAACTTCTGTGGCGGGCATAATTGGGCGCAACCATCGGATAATCGGCGGGCAACCCCCAGCGTTCCCGGTATTCCTCGGGGCTCATGTTATAGGCCGTTTTCAGGTGCCTTTTGAGCATTTTCAGTTTTTTGCCGTCTTCTAAACATACTATATAGTCAGGCATCACCGATTTTTTAACTGAAACTGCAGGTTTAGGACGATCTGATTGCTGCAACTGGTTACCCAGACTGCTCAGCGTGCGATACACATCCTGAATAACCTGGGTTAAATCCCCGGAATCGACGGTATTATTGCTAACATAAGAAGAAACGATCTCGGTCGTTAGCTGCAGAACTTCGCCCGCTTCTATTTTATCGTTCATCTCGCGAAAATCCCTCGTCAGGTGGTTCTGGTCCAAATAAAAAACACGTTTTTAGCATCTTTTACTGATGTATGTTGGGATTATATAAATGAAAGCCCATGATTATTGCAAGGATTGAGTATTTTTCAATGAAACCCAAGACACCCCAGAGTAGCGACGCCGATCATTTCTTGGACATTACAGATCAGGTCTGTCCCATGACCTTTGTCAAAACCAAGCTGTTGATCGAACGCATGGCCATTGGTGAAACCTGCGAAGTGCGCCTCAAAGGTGCCGAGCCGCTGGAAAACGTGCCCCGCTCAACACGCGAACTGGGCCATGAGGTGATCTCAATGCAACCCGAAACCCCCGGCAGCGATGGCGATTTCAGTGCCCCGCACCGTTTGCTGATCCGCAAAAAAACCTGAAGCGATTTCTCAAAACGCCAAAGCTAAAGATCAAGCGCCATGACCAACGCGTCCATCAGGGTCCGTTGGCGGCGGTAATATTGCTTGCGCACGCCCACTTCCTGAAAGCCTAAGTGGCGATACAGGGCAATGGCACAATCGTTATCCGCGGCGACCTCGAGAAACATTTTTTCAGCCTCAACCGTGCGGGCCTTCGCCATGCAGGCTTCCATCAGGCGCTGGCCCCAGCCTGTGCGCTGGGCCTTAGGGTCCACGGCCAACGTCAGGATCTCGCTCTCAGACGCTGCCGTTCGTGCCAGCACAAAGCCCACCGGGGCTTGCTGTGTATCCAGGGCCGTATCCAGGGCAATAAAACCAAACACGCCGGGCTGGCTCAGGGTCGCGACGATGGAGGCTGCGTTCCAGCTTTCATTGCCCTGGGCCGTAATGCCTTTATCGTTTTCGTGATCCAGGTTCACGCCGCCTTCGATAAAGGCGCGCGCGTGCAGTTCGCCCAGC
This sequence comes from Thalassospiraceae bacterium, assembly GCA_030637205.1. Lineage (GTDB taxonomy): Bacteria > Pseudomonadota > Alphaproteobacteria > Rhodospirillales > Magnetovibrionaceae > DAOVVL01. The sequence continues at coordinate 7,093 of DAOVVL010000036.1, forward strand.
ACCAGCGCATGGGCCGGGGCGGCGGCAATCAGTTGCGGATCTGGCTGGGTTTTGTTCATAGGTTTCAGGGCCTTAGGCGGCCACCGGCTTGCGGCAGCTTGGCGTCGGGCGGGCGCAGGTACAACGGCTGGGGCGCATGGAAATCTACATCCTGATCAAAGCGCCCAGCGCCTAACCGGCAAATGACCGCGGCGCTGGGAAGCTCGGGGGCCAAGCTTAAAGCGATGCGCACATCGTCAGTTGCCCCCACAGTTATTCCCACTTTTATTCCCACACCGGCCAACAGTTCCAGCGCGCGGTCCGCGCCATCGCCCCACAACTCACTAGCGCCACAAAAGCCGTCAACCAGATCTTTCAGCTTTGCACTATTGGCGGCAAACGGTTCGCTCAGCGCCTCGGGCGTGGCCGATGGGTGGGCGGAAAAAAGTTGCGCGTACACATCGTCGCGCTTGCTTTCGATCACAACCAGCAGGGCTTTTGTTAAATCTGAGCCCCCCAGTTCAAGCGCACCCAGCGCCACAGCCTCGAATGTGGTGACGCCGATGCACGGCACGTTCAACGCCAGCGCCATGCCACGCGCCGCCGCCAGCGCGATGCGCAAACCCGTAAAGCCGCCGGGGCCATAGGTCACGGCAATGGCGTCAAGATCAGCGGGCTTTAGGGACGCGGTTTTCAAAACGTCTTCGATCATCGGCATCAGGGCTTCGGCCTGGCCGCGGTCCATCGGCTGGTTTTGCTCAGCCAGCACCGCCGTGGCGCGCGTGATGGCCGCAGCGCAGCCCCGCGTTGCGCTATCAATTCCCAGTATGGTGATCTCGGGTGCTTTCATGATTTCTGTGGATGCCTCAGCCCAATTGATTACTTAACTTCACCTCAATGAAGGTTATACTCTAAGCGTAGATCAAGGAGCTAGCCCATGTCGCTGGTGAAAATTTCTGAAGACGCGTACGGGATCGAGATTGATCTTAAATACGCCACATCTGACAACTTCACCGGCAAACCGGTTTATGCGCGTGCTGAATGTTACCTGCATGAAGTCGCCGCCCATCATCTAAAAATTGCCGCCGATCTAGCCGCCGAGCAAGGCTGGATTATCCGCTTGTATGATGCCTTTCGCCCATCCGAAGCACAATGGAAGCTGTGGAACCATACCCCCGATCCGGAATTTCTCGCTGATCCCCGGCGCGGATCACCTCATTCACGGGGCGTGGCCGTGGACCTGACGCTGGTCAACCCAACCAATGAAATCAAGCTGGATATGGGCACGGGCTTTGATGCCTTTACGCCAAAAAGCTACCACGGCAGTGCAGAAATCAGCCCCAAGGCGAGCAAAAACCGTTTGTTGCTGATGGGTCTGATGACCACGGCCGGGTGGGATTTTTACCGCAATGAGTGGTGGCACTATCAGCTTTTTGAAAGCGCCGATTACCCGCTTCTGGGCGATGACGCGCTGGATGAACCCTTAACCGCGCCCGATTAAAACCAACTAATCGCAATCACGATTTTCCGTAAACGGCTACCACGGAGCTACGCGCGACGCGGTTTTCAGGCGACGCCAGATGTATGATCGTTGCCGCCACCTCTTCGACCTTGGGCCACAGATCGAAATTAGCATCCGCCATTGCGGCGCGGTTAGGCGGCGTGTCCAAAATTGACGGCGCCACCGCATTGACCAAAATGCCATCACCCGCCAGCTCTTCACCCAGTGCCTGGGTCAGCGCCGCAACGGCCGCTTTTGATGCCGTGTATGCCGCCATGCCCGCCCCGGTTCTGGGTTCCAGTGCAGGGCGCGCCGCAATGTTGACGATGCGCCCACCACCGGCACCCATGCGCTTGACCGCTTCACGGCTACACAGAAAACTGCTCAGCGCGTTCATTTCCATCTGGCGCATGAAATCAGCCTTGGATGTTTCAGCCAACGGCGCCATGGCGAAACCGCCTGCGATATGGATTGAGGCCCAGATTTCCGGCAAGCCCTGATAATAGGCTTCAACATGGGCTTCGTCGGTCAGGTTCTGGCCCGGTGTAATGGAGATGTTTTTGTGGGACGCCAGATCGAAGCGTTCGACCTCATCAGTGCTGAACGCCGGAATGAACACATGGGCGCCCGCACCCAAAAGCCTGTCCACCACGGCGCGGCCCAAGCCACCGGTGCCGCCGCTGACCACCACATTCAGGCCGTCAAATTCGTTATCGCTCATCGGTTTTTCTCCGTTGGTGAAGATTGCTGACCCGAAGGGTGCCGGACATGCTATCAACAGCTAGCCCATATCCATAAGTTCAAGATGGAAACAAAAACGCCAGACATCAAGGTTTATCCTCAGTTGCCAAGCGTCACCCACCATTGTGAAAACACTTTCAAACATGCCGGCTTTTTGCTGGCACTGTTGCTGGTGGGCCTTGGCTGGGCCGGTCCTGCGCTGGCCGAACTGGGCGGCAGTGCGGTTATGTATCACCGCTTTGGCGAAGGCGATTACCCGACCACCAGCGTGACGCTGGAACAGTTCGAAGCGCATTTGAACGAACTTGAAACCGGTGGCTACAATGTGGTGGCGCTAGGCGATATCGTGGCAGCAAACAAGACCGGGCGAGAATTGCCGCCCAAGTCCGTCGCCATTACCATCGATGATGCCTATCTTTCCGTTTACACCGAGGCATGGCCACGCCTGAAAAAAGCGGGCTTCGCGTTTACGCTTTTTGTTGCGACCGACGCGGTGGACCGTGCCGACAGCGGCGCGTACAAACGTTACATGACGTGGGCACAGGTGAAAGAGCTGGCGGACGATCCACTGGTTACCATCGGCAGCCAGACCGCATCACACCTGCACATGATTGATGCTTCAAACGCTGCCAACCGTCGCGACCTTGAAAAATCTAACCGGAAGTTCGATGAAAAGCTGGGGAGCGTTCCCGACCTGATCGCGTACCCGTATGGCGAATTTTCTGAACCCGTGATCGAACTGGTCAAGGAGATGGGTTTTGTTGCCGGCTTTGGCCAGCATTCCGGCGCGTTCGGGCCTTCAGACGATCCGTTTTCCCTGCCGCGCTTTGCCTTAAACGAAACCTATGGCGATGTGGCTCGCTTTCGCCGCAGTGCGGGCGCGCGCCCGATGATGGTCGAAGACATGTTACCAATTGATAGCGTCGTAACAGATGAAAACAATCCACCTCAGGTGGGCTTCACCTTGCCAAAGGGGCCTGCGGGCGGGGTCAACTGTTTTGCTTCTCACGAAGGCCAGTTAAGCACCCAGCGTCTGGGCACGGATCGCATCGAAGTACGCATGGAAAAGCCATTGCCCAAGGGGCGCACCCGGCTGAACTGCACGGCACCGGCAAACGGCGGGCGCTGGCACTGGCTGGGGCGGCTGTTTTACGTCAAGGAATAAGACCCGCGCCCACATCACCC